>JAEMRT010000147.1 GCA_016463225.1 Sphingopyxis sp.
CCCCTCCCTAAAAGGGAGGGGAGAATTATGCCCACCCCTTCCCTTTTGTCACATATTCGTGCAACAGCGTCGCGATGACATCAGACGCATCGTATCCATCCGACATCACCGACCCCACCGCCCTCGTCGAAGAGGTCATCGCCGAACTGCAAGCCAGATTCCGCACGTCGGTCACCAATCTCAAATCCGCCATCGCCGACTATGTCCGCGATCGCACGCTGCCGCCGGCCGATGCCGCCGCCACCGGCCTGTTCGACTATCCCGCGATCCGCCTGACCACCACCGGCGAGCAGCGCGAGGGGCAGAAGGGGCATAACCTCGCCTTCGGCCGCTTCGAACGCGCTGGCGAATTCGTCACCACGGTGACGCGCCCCGACCTGTTCGCCGATTATCTGCGCGAACAGCTCGGCCTGCTCGCACGCCATTATGACATCACGCTGGAAGTCACCCGCACCGGGCAGCAAATCCCCTTCCCCTATGTGCTCGATGCCAGCGACGGGTCGGACATGGGCGGGGTCACCCCGCTCGAACTTGCGCGCCACTTCCCGACCACCGAACTCGCCGACATCGGCGACGAGCTCGCCGACGGCCTGTTTGGCGCCGATCCCACCGCGTCGCAGCCGCTCGCGCTGTTCGACGCGCTGCGCACCGATTTTTCGCTCGCGCGCCTCCGCCACTACACCGGCACCGCGCCCGAACATTTTCAGCGCTACATCTTGTTCACCAACTATCACCGTTATGTCGACGAATTCGTCGCCTGGGCGGGGGCGCAGGTGGGGCAAGGCCGCTACACCGCACTCGCAGGCGCTGCGGGGCTCTATGTCGACCAGCCCGGGATCAACGCCAGCGCCCTCGTCGCCGACAGCGCCTGGCGGCGGCACCAGATGCCGGCCTATCATCTGATCGCCCCCGACGGCGGCGGCATCACGCTCGTCAACATCGGCGTCGGGCCGTCGAACGCCAAGACGATCTGCGATCATCTCGCGGTGCTGCGCCCCGAGGCGTGGCTGATGATCGGCCACTGCGGCGGGCTGCGCCCCAGCCAGCGCATCGGCGATTATGTCCTCGCCCACGCCTATCTGCGCGATGACCATATCCTCGATGCGGTGCTGCCGGTCGCCATCCCGATCCCGCCGATCGCGGAAGTCCAGGTCGCACTCGCCACTGCTGCCGAATCGGTCTCGGGCGCCACCGGCGCCGACCTCAAAAAACGCATGCGTACCGGCACCGTCGTCACCACCGACGACCGCAACTGGGAACTGCGCTACACCGACAGTGCGCTGCGCTTCTCGCAATCGCGCGCGATCGGCATCGACATGGAATCGGCGACGATCGCCGCGCAGGGCTACCGCTTCCGCGTCCCCTACGGCACCCTGCTGTGCGTCAGCGACAAGCCGCTCCACGGCGAACTCAAGCTGCCCGGACAGGCGAATCGCTTCTACGAGGAAGCGATCGCCGCCCACCTCCAGATCGGCATCCGCGCCTGCGAAACGATGCGCGACGAAGGCGCCAAGCTCCACAGCCGCAAATTGCGGGCGTTCAACGAGCCGCCGTTCCGGTAAGTCATTCGCCGCAATCGCAACGGCCTTCGGTACGAACGCTGGCGACCGACGGCCGATCTCATCACAATCGTCATCCCGGCGAAAATGGGAAGCGGCGGCTTGCGTGACGCCAAGGGCTGCCAAGGCCTCCTCTTCAGAGGGGACAAGCGGATGGTCTCAACCCGACTCCTATTTCGCCGGTCGGCAATCCTTCAGCCACACCGACGACAGGCCGTAATCCAGCTGATCGAACGTGCCGGTCAGCTCCACATGCTTGTTGGGCTTCAGCTGCAACGCATAAACGCCCTGCCCCTTGGCCAGCACACAGTTGACCGAGAAACCCGCAGAGGACCGCCCGGGAACAATGTCGGTGAGCACATTGGACAGCAGCTTCCATTCGACGCGATAGCTGTCTCCGGCCGGCCCGACGTAGGAAACCGGTCCGTACAGGGTGAATTGCCGCCCCTCATACCGCTTCTGCACCGCGGCATTATTCTTGTCGGCCTGCCCGGTGATGTCCTGCGAAAAGCGCAGCACGCTCATCCGGACGGGGGCGCCGGGGGCGCTCGTCGCGCCCAGCCCCTTTGCCGCCAGCGCATCGCCTGCCTTGCCGCCCTTCAGCTGGGCCAGAATGCCGCACATTTCGGCCTTGGCCGCCGCATCGGGAATTCCCATCCCGGCGCGCAGCTTGGCCTCCATGCGCACCGTTCCCGCACCGTCGGCGGCAATCTCGATCGGAAAGGGGCGCGACTTGCCGATGGGTGGCGGTTCGACCAGCATCGCGCCGCCATCGGGCTCAACGGCCAGGATAGCATAGCCCTTCGCCGCAACAATGCCGTTGAGCTGCCCGATCGCGCTCCGCATGCTCATGTTCGGCACGGTGGTCGTCGCGACAAAGCGCAGCCCGGTGACGGGATTGCCCTTTTTGACAAAACTGTCTTCGCAGGTCGCAGCTTGCGCTGTCCCGGCACCCAGAAACAGGCCAGCGACGGCCAAACATACGCGCTTCACACATTCGCCTTTCGTTGCATCGGAACGCGCTTCATCGCCGCCCCGGCGCATCGATGCCACCGCAAAAATGTACCGGGTATCTCGCGGGCTCGTCAACGATATATGTCGGCGCGCAAGTGAATGCCGTGCTCGATCCACACCTTCAGCGCGCACAGCATCTGCGACCAGCCCTGGCAATTGCCATAGCTCGCGCCGAGCGCGCCCTGATTTTCGCGCCAGCCCTCTTCGGCAATCTCGACCAGCGTCCGGCCGTCGTCCAGCCCCGTAAAGCTCATCGTCACCCGGGTGCGATAATCGGCGTCCTTCAGCTCGCCGCCCGCGACATTCGGCGCTTCGCCCTCATTCGCTTGCCATTCAAGGACGATTTTTTCATCCCGAACGACTTCGATGACAAAAACGGGAAAGGCGCCGGGGAAGTCATGGAAGTCCCATTCGACCGTCGCGCCGGTCTCCAGCCGCCCCTGCGCGCCGCCGGTGGTGAAATATTGCGACAGCTGCGTGGGATCGGCAACCGCCTCGAACACGTCGTGCACCGGCTTGGCGATCCGCGCCGCAACCCTGAATTTCAGCTCCATTGACACTCTCCGCTTGATTCGCCCAACATTATGTTATAAATTCATAACATGTCAATCCACGCAGAATATGATAGAGTTTTCAAGGCACTGGCGTCGCACATCCGTCGCCAGATCCTCGACACGCTGAAGGATCAGCCGCTGACGACGGGCACGCTGTGCGGCAACTTCGCCAACATCGACCGCTGCACCGTCATGCAACATCTCAAGGTGCTGGAGGATGCCGGGCTGATCATCGCCGAACGCCGCGGGCGGGAACGCTGGAACCATCTCAACGCGATGCCGATTCAGGACATTCACGACCGCTGGATCGGTCCGCACGCCGCCGCGGCAAGCGCGAAGCTCGCGCGGCTCAAACAATCATTGGAAGCGCAAACCCCGGTCGCGGGTCAGCCGGTGCCGAACAGCTGATCGTGACGATCAACGGCGCGCCGCCACAATCGCTCGACCTCGGGCAATTCCATGCCAAAAATGTCCCGCCCGACCGCCGCCATCTCGTCGGCGGATTCGAGAAGACGCGTCATTTTTCCCGCTGGCGTCAGCTGGGTCAGCACCCGGCCGCGGAGCGTCCAGTGCGTGTCGCCGCGGCGTAGCTGCATCACCAGATTCTGGACGAACGGCGACCAGTCTTCACGCGCGAGCGCCGATCGCATCGCAGCCAAGACGGCTTCGTCCGCGGACCCGGTGGTGAAATCGAACCCGAAGGGCGTGCCGTCACCAACCGTTTCGTCGAAGGTCCAGCGATCCTCCCCGACATGCGCCAGACGGATCGCATAGGGGCCGTCGACGCCGGTCCCGGGCACAATCGCGAGCGGCGCGGTGATCGACCCGCCGAAACCGACATCGACCAGATAGGGCCGATCAAGGTCGACGCGCAGGCACAGATGATTGCCCGGACGCTCGGCCACGTCGCCGCCGCGCCGCACATCGCCGCTCAACCGGGTGACGGCATAGCCCAGATCGGCGAGCAGGACGCCGAACAGCGTGTTGACTTCGTAACACCAGCCGCCGCGCCCACGGCCCACCACCTTGTCAAAGATGTCGTCGACCGTGACCGGGGGAACGCGCCCGAGTTGTACGTCGAGGTTTTCGAACGGAACGCGGTCCAGATGCGCGCGCACAAGGATGCCGAGCGCCGCCAGATCGGCCCGGGCCGGCGCCGCGGCGCCGATCCGGTCCAGATAGCGCGCGCGATCGAAACCGGCGGGCGCGGCCGATTTGCTCACCACCCCTGCGGTTTGCCCTTGTTCTGCGCGTCGAGCCAGGTCTTCAGCGGCGCGAAATAGTCCGCCATCGCCTTGCCCGACATCTCACGACTGCCAGTAAAGGCTTCGAGCGCGTCGGGCCAGGGCTTCGACGCCCCCATTTCGAGCATTGCGTTCAGCTTCGCGCCGACCTCCTTGTTGCCATAGAAGGAGCAGCGGTGAAGCGGCCCGGTCCAGCCCGCCTGCTTGCACGCCGCCTCGTAAAACTGGAACTGCAGGATACGCGCAAGGAAATAGCGGGTGTAGGGCGTGTTGCCCGGAATGTGGAATTTCGCGCCCGCGTCGAAGGCGTTCGCCGGCCGCTCGCCCGGCGGCACGATACCCTGATATTGGGTACGCAGCTGCGTCCACGCCTTGTTGTAATCGGCGGGCTTGATCGTGCCGTCGAACACGCCCCAGCGCCAGCGGTCGACGAGCAGGCCGAACGGCAGGAAGGCGACCTTGTCCATCGCCTGCCGCAGCAGCAGGCCGGTATCCTTGTCGGCGCTCGGCACCTTCGCCGTGTTGAGCAGGCCGATGTCGACCAGATATTGCGGGGTGATCGACAGCGCGACAAAGTCGCCGATCGCCTCGTGGAAGCCATCGTTGGCGCCGTTCAGATAGAGGAACGGCTGCTTGTTATAGGCGCGTTGGTAATAATTGTGGCCCAGCTCATGGTGGATCGTGGTGAAGTCGTCGGCGTTCACCTTGATGCACATCTTGATGCGAATATCGTCCTTGTTGTCGATGTCCCATGCCGAGGCGTGGCAGACGACTTCGCGGTCGGCGGGTTTGGTGAACATGCTCCGCTTCCAGAAGGTTTCGGGGAGTGGCGCCATGCCGAGCGATGAATAGAAATTCTCGCCGATCTTCACCATGTCGAGCGGCGATTTGCCCTGCGCGGTCAGCAGTTCGCCGACGTCATAGCCGAGGTCGCCCGACCCCGCGGGCGCGACGAGGGGGTAGATATTGCCCCATTCCTGCGCCCACATATTGCCGAGCAGGTCGGCGCGGATCGGGCCGGTCTTGGGCTGCACCGCGTCGCCATATTTCTCGTTGAGTTTCCAGCGCGTGTAAGTGTGGAGCGCCATATAAAGCGGCTTCACCTCCTGCCACAGGCGCTCGGTCGTCTTGGCAAAATCCTCGGGCGACATATCGTAGCCCGAGCGCCACATCGCGCCGGTGTTGGCGAAGCCGAGCTCCTTAGCGCCCTCGTTGGCGATACCCACCAGGCGGGCATAGTCGTCCTTCATCGGCGCGCCGACATTGTCGTGCCAGCTGGTCCACATTTCGGCGAGCTCGGCGGGCGTGCGTTCGATATTGCCCATCTGCTCCTCGATGTCGGAACCCGAAATTTCCTTGCCGTTCAGCGTGCCGCGGCCCTTGCCATATTGCGACTGCAGGTCGGTCGCGATCTGGTTGAGTTCGGTCGCGGCGCCGGGCTTGGTCGGCGCAGGCAGGACAAGGCCATTGCGCAGGATGTCGAGTTTGCGCCGAGTGTCAGCGCTCAGTCCCGGAACATCCTTATACTTTGCGGCTTCGAGCGCATATTTGACCGATTTCTCGGTGCCGACGGCATTGATTCGCGCCGCCATCGCATCGGTGTCTTCGGTCAGATAGGTGCTGTTAACCCAATTCACCTGGCTCGCCTCGACCGTATAGTCGAAGAGATCCTTTTCGGCGGCGGCGATGAATGCGTCGGCGTCGGCGGCAGTGGGCTTCGCCGCTTTTGCGGTGGATGCTGCGGGCTTCTGTTCGGCCGCATGGCCGGGGCCGGCGACGGCAAGCGACAGGGCAAGCGAAAGGCTTGAAATCATGACTTTCATGGGGATGGATCCTCTGGACGTTTTGGACGGCGCTCTGCGGCGCGATGGCAGAAACTTGGACCGCGTCGGCGGCGCGGTCAAGCGGTCAGGAACGCCGCGATGGCCTCGCCCAGCTCGGGCTGGGTCACACTCGACATATGCGTGCCGGGAATCGTCGCGAGCTGGGCATCGGCGAGCGCGGCGACCAGTTCGGGGGCAGAGCCATTGTCCTGATCTTGCTCGCCGCACACCACCAGCACCGGCATCGTCAGCGCAGCGAGCGCCTCGGGCGGGGTGTCGGTGAAGCTGTCGAGCAAATGCCCTGCCGCGATCCGATCGACCTTCATCGTCTTCATGAACTGGATCGACAGCCAAGTGTCGTCGCCGCGCTTGGCGCTCTCATATTCGGCAATCGCGCGTTTGAAAAACGCTCCGCGCCGTTGCCAGCCCGCCAGCCCGGCCAGCCCCATCCCGCCCAGCACCAAACGGCGCGGTTGCGTCCCGGCCACCACCGCGCGGACGCTGGTCCGTGCGCCGAGCGAAAAGCCGCCAAGGTCAAAGTCGGTCAGCGCCAGATGCGCGACCAGATCCTCAAGGTCGCGCACCAGCACGTCGGGCGGATAATGCTCGTCGTCGTGCGGCGCGTCGCTTGATCCGTGGACACGCAGGTCGGGCATGATGAGGCGGTAACCCTCGGCAGCGATCCGCTTCGCGGTACCGAACTTGATCCAGTTGACCTCACCACTCGAAAACAGGCCGTGGAGGAGGAGCAATGGGCGCCCTTCGCCCAATTCGCGCCACGCCAGCCGCACGCCGTCGCGCGCTTCGAAAAATCGGGGTTCGGTCGTCATGCCCGGGCTATGCCCCCGCGACTGCCGGTTGGGCAAGGAGGTTCAGCGCGGTCGCAGCCCCTTTTGCTCCATCCGCCACTTCGCCATTTCGATCCGGTCCTGCCCGAAAAAGGGCTCACCTTCGAACACCAAAGTCGGCACGCCCCAATGACCGGCGATTTCCAGTGCGACCTGATTGGCAGCGACTTCATTGTCGAGCGCTTCGGCGTCCTTCACGGCTTCGGCGTCCAGCTCGGCCAGATCGAGTCCGGCGCGCTGTGCCGCGCCCGCCAGATGTTCGCCGAGATGCCAATCGCGCGCGCCGCCCCAGATGAGCTGCGCCGCTTCGTGCGCGAAAGCCAGGCTCTTGCCGCGCCGCGACGCGGCCTGCCCGAGGCGGGTGAGGCGATAGATATAGGGCTGCTCGGCGGCGATCTCGCGCGTCATCAAGTCCTGCACGATCGGGTCGGGGCGCGGCGGGCCGAAGGGGATGCCGTGGAACTGCGCAACGCGGATCATGTCGCGCATCGTGTAGCTGAGCCAGTTGGGGTGGGTGCGGTCGAAAAAATCGGGCTGGCGGATCGCGAGCGGATAGACCGGGCGGAGGTTGATCGACAGGTCGTAGCTCGCCGCGAGCGCGCGGTAGCGGGCGATGGCCAGATAGCTGTAGGGCGAGCGGAACGACCAGAAGAGGTCTGCGGTCAATGTCATGGCGTCATCCTGCGGAAATGGCGCCGCTTTGCAAGCTTTGTCGGGGGAGTTTACACCAAGGTGGAGGGATTTGCGGAAGTTGACGAAGGTGCCGCGCAGCGTGGGGTAACTTGCAGTTAGTAGCAGTTGCTATTATATCGCATGCCATGAGTGAAACGATCGGATTCCTGCTCAACGATTCGGCGCGCCTGTTCCGCCGCGCGTTCAATGCCCGCACCCGCGATACGGGGATCACCGCGCTGCAATGGCGGCTGATCACCTATCTGCGGCGCAACGAGGGGATAAGGCAGGGGCCGCTGGCCGAGCTGATCGAGGTCGAGCCGATCACCCTGTCGCGGATGATCGACCGGCTGGTGGAGGCCGATCTGGTCGAGCGTCGCGCCGACCCGACCGACCGCCGCGCCTGGCTGCTGTATCTGGCGCCGCGCGCGGCCGAGCTGCTCAATGGCATGCGCGGCACGATCGACGCGCTGACCGCCGAAGCGACCGAAGGGCTGAGCGCCGCTGAGCGCGAGCAGATGAACGACCTGGTCGAGCGCGTGCGCGCCAATTTGTCGCGCCGTATTTGCCACAAAGAAGATGAAGAGGTCGCCGCCTGATGGACCAGCTCTCCCCCACCCGCCCCGCGGCCGACGATGCACAAGCCGCACCCAAGGCCGATCCGCTGCCGACCGCCAGCCCGACGGTCGCGGAGGAGGCGAAGGACGCGCCGAAATGGCGCACGCGCCTGCTGATGTTCGGCCTGCCCGCGATCCTGATCGCGGCGGGCGGATATTATTGGCTGACCAGCGGCGGATCGGTGTCGACCGACAATGCCTATGTCCAGATGGACAAGGTGTCGGTCGCCGCCGAAGTGGGCGGCCGGATCACCGAAGTTGCCGTTCGCGACGGTCAGCAGGTCGCGGCGGGGCAATTGCTGTTCCGCATCGACGGCGAACCCTATGCGCTGAACGTCGCACAGGCGACCGCAGCGATAGACGCGGCCGAGGTCGAGGTCGGCAATCTGTCGGCGAGCGCCAATACGTCGAGCGTCGACATCGCGGCGGCGCGCGAGGATGTCGCCTTTGCGCAGGTCAATTTCGAACGACAGGCGGCGCTGATGGAGAAAGGTTTCACCACCAAGGCCGCCTATGATGCGTCGCGCCACGCGGTCGCGCAGGCGCGCGAGCGGGTGCGGCAGGCCGAGGCGGCGGCAGTCGAGGCGCGCACCAAGCTGGCCGCGGGTCCGGCGAGCGGGGTCAACCCGCAGGTCGAGGCGGCGCGCGTCCAGCGGTCGCAGGCGCAGGTGAACCTTGGCCGCACCACGGTGCGCGCGCCGAGTGCCGGGCGCGTGGCGCAATCGGACCGGTTGCAGATCGGCCAGATGATGGTCGCGGGACTGCCCGCGGTGACGCTGGTCGATACGGCGAATCCGTGGGTCGAGGCCAATTTCAAGGAAACCGACCTCGCCAACATGCGCGTCGGCCAGCGCGCCGAGGTGAGCTTCGATGCCTATCCGGGGCTGAAGGTGCGCGGGCATGTGCTGACGATCGGCGCGGGGACGGGCAGCGAGTTTTCGGTGCTGCCGGCGCAGAATGCGACCGGCAACTGGGTCAAGGTGACGCAGCGGGTGCCGGTGCGGATTGCATTCGACGAAAAGCCGTCGCGCGAGATGATCGCCGGGCTGTCGGCGGATGTGCGAGTGTTTACGGATGGCGGTGCGGTGGCGGGGAAGTAGGGTGCGCGCCATGCTCGAACGGTCGCGTCCTGATCGATCCTCCCCATCGACTTGCGATGGGGAGGTGGCAGCCCCGCAGGGGCTGACGGAGGGGCTGCCACCTCACAAGTTAGCGCAAGGGTTCAGCCCCTCCACCACCGCTTCGCGGCGGTCCCCCTCCCCATCGCAAGTCGATGGGGAGGATTGGTTCTAGCC
>JAEMRT010000148.1 GCA_016463225.1 Sphingopyxis sp.
GAATTGGCGATGGCTCGGCCGCGCAAGTCCGCGAGACGAGCGGGGAGGTCGTCGTGCCGGCAACCGGCGGGGCCGGTGTGCCAACGGGATCTACGAGCAACCTCGCTCAAATCGGGGTCAGTCAGGTTGCGGCCGAAGGCGAGGTCGCGCGGGCGCAAGCGCAAGTGCGGCTCGCCGTCATTGCCTATAACCGCGCCGACGCCTTGGTGCGCGAGGAGGCGGGCAGCGTGCGAGGGCGCGACGAAGCCGCGGCGGCACTTGCCACCGCGCGGGCAGCACTGGATGCGGCCCGCGCGCAACGCGGGCTGCTCGGTCCCTCGATCGCGTCTATGGGCAATCTCTCGACGCTGTGGGTGCGGGTGCCTGTGTTCGGCACCGACGTGAGCGCCATCGAACGCGGTCGCACCGCTACGGTTCGCCCCCTCGGCGACAATCGCGCCGCTCCGCGCGCTGCGCGCCCGGTCCAGGCCCCACCCTCGGCCAATGCAGTCGCGGGCACCGTCGATCTGTTCTTCGCGCTCGATAATCGCGACCGTGCCTACCGCGTCGGCCAGCGCGTCTCCGTGGCGTTGCCGCTTGGCGGGAGGGCGGATGGACTGTCGGTCCCGACCGCAGCGATCGTCCGCGACATCTATGGCGGCGAATGGGTGTACCGGAAGACTGCGCCCGACACCTATGTCCGGCAGCGGATTGAGGTCGCGAGCGTCGCGGACGGCCGTGCGCTGTTGTCGCGGGGCCTGGAGCGCGGTGCCGAAGTCGTGACGGACGGGGCGGCCGAGCTGTTCGGGACCGAGTTCGGGACGCCGCACTGATGCTCGCCTGGCTGGTCCGTGCCGCGCTGACCCAGCGCGTTCTCGTCCTCGCGCTCGCTGCGCTGCTGGTCGTCCTTGGGCTACGCGCGACCGGCGATGTGCCGCTCGACGTGTTTCCCGAGTTCGCACCGCCTATGGTCGAGATCCAGACCGAAGCGCCTGGTCTTTCGACCGAAGAGGTGGAAAGCCTGATTACCGTACCGATCGAAACGGCGGTCAACGGCGTCCCCGATCTGATGACGCTACGGTCCAAGTCCGTGCTGGGCCTGTCGTCGGTATCGATCCTGTTCGATCGCGGCACCGATGTGATCCGCGCCCGCCAGCTCGTCCAGGAGCGGGTGACACAGGTGCAGGCGCGGTTGCCCGCCGCGGCGCGTCCCCCGGTGATGCTGCCGCCACTGTCGTCAACCAGTCGGGCGATGAAGATCGGCATATCGTCGGCAAAGCTCGATCAGATGCAGCTCTCCGAACTGGCGCGATGGACGATCCGCCCCCGACTGATGGCGGTGCCGGGCGTCGCAAACGTCGCAATCTGGGGTCTGCGCGACCGCCAATTGCAGGTTTTGGTCGATCCCGACCGGCTGCGCGCGGCCGGCGTGACGCTCGCCGAACTGCGCACCGCGGCCGGCGATGCGGTGCTGGTCGGTGGGGGCGGCTTTGTCGATACGGCAACCCAGCGGCTCGCCGTGCAGCAGACGAGCGCGATCCAGTCCTCGGCCGATCTTGCACATGCGGTCATCAAGCAGAGCGGCGAAGCGGCGGTCCGCATCGGCGACGTCGCCCGCGTGGTCGACGGCTTCGCCGCGCCGATCGGCAATGCGATCATCGACGACGGGCCCGGCCTGATGCTGATCGTCGAGAAGCAACCGACCGGCAACACCCTCCAGCTTACCCGTGACGTGGAGGCCGCGATCGGTGAGCTGAAGCCGGGCCTGCGCGACGTGAAGGTCGATACGACGATCTTCCGCCCTGCGACCTTCATCGAACGCTCGATCGACAATCTGACGCGCGCGCTCGCGATCGGCTGCCTGCTCGTGGCCGTGGTGCTGTTCGTCTTTACCCGCGATTGGCGGCAGGCGACGATCAGCCTGGTCGCCATCCCGCTGTCGCTGCTCGGCGCGGGGCTGGTGTTGCTATGGAGCGGTGCCACCATCAACACGATGGTGATCGCGGGGCTGGTCATCGCGCTCGGCGAAGTGGTCGACGATGCTATCATCGACGTGGAGAACATCGCGCGCCGACTGAGGCTCAATCGCGAGGCGGGCAACCCGCGCTCCAACTTCGACGTGGTGCTGTCCGCCTCGCTGGAGGTGCGATCGGCGGTGGTGTTCGCGTCGCTGATCGTGATGCTGGTGTTCCTGCCGATCTTCTTCCTGGGCGGGGTGGCGGGCACGTTCTTCCAACCGCTCGCCATCGCCTATGTGCTGGCGATCGCCGCGTCGCTGCTGGTCGCGCTGGTGGTGACGCCGGCGATGTGCCTGTTCTTGCTGCCGAACGCGCCCCTCAAGGCAGAGCGTGACACGCGGCTCGTCGGGGCGCTGAAACGCCGCTACGCCGGGGTGCTGCCGCGGATGGTGGCGCGACCGGCGCTGGCGATGGGGATCGTCGCGGGCGGCCTGCTGCTGGCAGGCGTCGGCTACGCCGGGTTCAAGGACCAATTCCTGCCCGATTTCCGCGAAACCGACTTCCTGATGCACTTCGTCGAGAAGCCCGGCACGTCGATCGAGGCGATGGACCGGATCACGATCCGTGCCTCCAAGGAGCTGCGCGCAATTCCTGGCGTGCGTAACTTCGGCGCACATATCGGCCGTGCGGAGGCCGCAGATGAAGTGGTCGGCCCGAACTTCACCGAGCTGTGGATCAGCCTGGACGAGAATGTCGATTATGATGCCAGCGTCGCGCGCATCAAGGAAGTGATCGACGGCTATCCCGGCCTCTACCGCGACGTGCTCACCTATCTGCGCGAGCGCATCAAGGAAGTACTGAGCGGCGCAGGCGCGACGGTGGTCGTCCGCATCTTCGGTCCCGATCAGATCGAGCTTCGTGCCGCGGCCGAACGTGTCCGCGCCAAAGTGGCGGCGATCGACGGGGTTGCCGATCTCAAAGTCGAGCAACAGGTTCTGGTGCCGCAAATCCAGGTCCGTCCCCGGCCTGGCGATCTCGCCGCGCTGGGCCTCGCCGCGGGCGAAGCACGGCGACAAGCGCAAACCTTGGTCGCCGGGCAGAAGGTCGGCGAAATCTACCGCGACCAAAAAGCGTTCGACGTGGCGCTGTGGGGCGAACCTCAGGTGCGCGGCGATGTCCATGCGCTTGCCGACATGATGATCCAGACGCCCGCGGGCGCGCCGGTACGGCTGCGCGACGTGGCCGATATTCGCTTCATGCCTGCCCCGAACGAGATCAAGCGCGAGAACGGTGAGCGCCGGATCGACGTCACGCTCAATGTCGCCGGTGCGGACCTCGGCACGGTCGCGCGCGCTGTCGAAACGGCTGTGGGTCAGATGCCGTTCGCGACCGGATACCATCCCCAGGTGCTGGGCGAATACGCGGCGCTGCGTGATTCACGCCAGCGGCTATGGACGACGGGGCTGCTCTGCCTGCTCGGCGTCCTGCTGCTGGTCTGGCTGGAGTTCCGCTCGGCGCGGATCACCGCGCTGGTAGCGACCAGCCTGCCGTTCGCGCTGGTCGGCGGGGTAGTCGGCGTGGCGCTGACGGGCGGCGTGCTGTCGCTCGGCTCGCTGGTCGGGTTCGTAACGGTCATCGGCATTTCGGCGCGCAACGGCATCATGCTGCTGTCGCACTACGATCATCTCCGCCGGTTCGAGGGCGAGGACTTCGGCCCGCGTCTGATCCTGCGCGGCGCGGAGGAACGACTGGTGCCGATCCTGATGACCGCGGCGTGCGCCGGTCTGGCGCTGCTGCCGCTGATCGTCGCCGGCAACGCGCCGGGCCATGAAATCGAGCATCCGATGGCGATCGTCATCCTGGGCGGACTTGTCTCCTCGACCGTGCTCAACCTGTTCCTGATGCCCGCGCTATACGCGCGCTTCGGACGGGAGAAGCCCGCGCCCGATGCCCCACTTGCCGGAGTTCCCGCATGATCCGCCGGTTTGCTCCGATCGCCGCGCTCGCGGTCGCGGGGTGCATGTCTGCGCCTCTGCCCCCGCCGACGATCCCACCCGCGTCCGCCACAGGTGCTTTCGCAAACCTTCCGACCGCGGCGATCGGCCCGGTCCCGAATGACTGGTGGCGGCTGTACGACGATCCGGCGCTCGATCGACTGGTCCAGGCAAGCCTCGCCGCCAATGCCGATCTGCGCGTCGCCTATGCCAATCTCGACGGCGCGCGCGCGGCACTGCGGCAGGCGCGCGCCGCGCGGCTGCCGCAAACCACGATCGAAAGCGCGGGCACGATCGACAACAGCGCGACGCAGCCAAGCGCGTCATCGAACGTGCCGACCACCGACTACGATCTCGCCCTGACCGCAAGTTGGGACATCGACCTGTTCGGCCGCCTGCGCTCGGGCGCGCTGGCGGCGGGGGCCGATGCTGACGCTCAGGCTGCGGCGCTGGACTCCCTGCGCGTCGCGGTCGTGGCGGATACGGTGCTCGCCTATGTCGATCTGTGCGGTGCGACCCGTGCGGCGAATGTCTCGCGCGAGATTGTCGCGGTTCAGGAACGCTCGGTTGGCGTGATACGTGACCAGCTTGCCGCTGGCGAAGTATCGCCGCTCGAAGTCTCGCAGGCCGCCAGCCTGCTGGAATCCACCCGCGCCACGCTGGCCCCGTTCCAGGCGGCGCGCGCGAATGCCCTGTACCGGATCGCAACCTTGCAGGGCCGCCCCCCCGCTGAAGCGCGCGGGTTCGACATCGCCTGCAATGCGCCCCCGAAGCTCAGCGCGGCGGTGCCCGTGGGCGAAGGACAGGCGCTACTGCTGCGTCGCCCCGATATTCGCGAAGCCGAACGCCGCCTCGCCGCTGCCGCGGCGCGGATCGGGGTCGCCCATGCCGATCTCTACCCGCGCGTGAACCTGGGTGGTGCAGTCGGGCTGTTGACGGGTGGCTTCGTCGCGACGGCTTCACCGCTGATAAGCTGGGCCTTCCCCAATCAGGCCCCAGCGCGAGCACGACTGGAACAGGCCCGCGCAACAGAACGCGCGGCGCTCGCCGGCTGGGATGTGGCGGTATTGCGGGCATTGCGCGAAGTCGAAACCGCGCTCGCCGTCTATGATGGCGAGGTGCGCCGCAATCGCGCGCTCGATGCCGCGCGGATCCAATCTACGCTTTACGCCCGCCGTGCAGCCGCCCGTGTTCGGCTTGGGGATGCCGCCTCGCTGATCCAGTTCGATGCCGAGCGGGCGCGGGCGCAAGCCGCGCTCGCCCAAACACAGTCCGATCTCACCGTGGCGCAATCCCAAGTCGCGCTATTCCGGGCGCTGGGTGGGGGATGGCAGACGAACGGTCCGGCGGGCTAGAAGGGCAGCCATGCGAATCCTGATCGTAGAAGATGATAACGAGACGAACCGCTTCGTGGCCCGCGGGCTTGCGGAATTGGGACATCATGTCGTCACCAGCACCGATGGTCGCGACGGGCTGTTTCAGGCGACTGGGGACCAATTCGACGCGCTGATCGTCGATCGGATGCTGCCTGGTCTGGATGGACTGTCACTTATTAAGGCGCTGCGTGCGGCGGGCAACATGACACCGGCCCTCATGCTCACCGCCGTGGGTGGCATCGCTGATCGCGTCGAAGGACTGGAAGGCGGTGCCGACGATTATCTGGTCAAGCCGTTCGCCTTTTCCGAGCTTGCCGCGCGTGTTCATGCGCTCGGGCGGCGTCCGGCTGCCCAGACCGAGGCGAGCGTGCTTGTAATTGGTGGGATCGAACTGGATCTTCATCGACGCTTCGTTACCCGCGACGGCCGTAGGATCGTGCTGCAACCGCGCGAGTTCGCGTTGCTCGCCGAGCTGATGCGCAATCCTCGCCGGGTCATGACGCGAACGATGCTGCTGGAGCGGGTCTGGGATTTCGATTTCGACCCCAAGACGAACATCGTCGAGACGCACTTAAGCCGCCTGCGCTCCAAGCTCAACGCCGGGTTCGAAGATGATGCGATCGAGACCGTGCGCGGTGCTGGCTACATGATCCGCGGCGTGTGATGACCCGCCCGTGGCGATCCACCTTCGGGCTTGTCGCCCTCGTCGCGTCCCTCTTCGCGCTGGGGACGCTTATCATCGGGGTCGTCGCCTATGAGGTGACGCATGAAGCGCTCGAGATCCAGCTCGATCACCGGGTCGCGATCGAAACCCGCGCGCTGATCGACGAAGGCGACGACGGTCCTACGGGCGTTGCGATGGCAATCCGTCGGCGCGAGGCGGCGCGAAGCACCGCCAGTCTGGAATACCTGCTGGTCGATCCAGTGGGTCGCCGTGTCGCGGGGTCGCTCGACGCGACCGCCCCTACCGTGCCGGGTTATCTGGAATTTCTGCATTACCGGCGGGACAGCGAACACCGGATCGCACAGGCCCTGACCACCCGATTGCCTGACAACAGCCGGTTGGTCGTCGCGGCCGATCGCGAAGTGATTGACGAGATGGATGCGACGCTGCTCAAGCTGTTCGCGGGCGCATTCGGCGTCATGCTGCTGCTCGGTATCGGCGGGGCCTGGCTGGTGGGTGCGGTGACGCGCGCGCGCCTAGCGCACATCGACCGCACCGCCCTCGCGATCATCGATGGCGATCTGGCGCGACGTATGCCGCTCACCGGCGCGGGTGACGAATTCGATCGCGTGTCGGCGACGCTCAACCGGATGCTCGACCGGATCGGCGGACTGATGGACAACCTGCGCCAGGTGTCGAGCGACGTAGCCCACGACCTGCGCACCCCGCTGACCCGCCTGCATAACCGGCTCGATGAAGCGCTATCGGCACGGGACGTGGACGAGAAACGCCAAGCGATCGAGGCCGCTGCCGCACAATCACGCGAACTGCTCGATATTTTCGGAGCATTGCTGCGCATTGCGGAGGTGGAAGCATTGTCACCTCGCACCTATTTTCAGGACGTGGCGCTGGATCAACTGGTTGAGGAACTGGTCGACACCTACCGCCCCGATATGGAAGCAAGCGGCCATCTGCTCGTCACAGCGATAGCCCCCGCGATATGGACGATGGGCGATCGACGGCTGCTGCAACAGCTTGTCACCAATCTCCTCGATAACGCGCTTCGCCACACCCCCCCTGGGACGACGGTTCGCGTCGAGCTGGAGCGTGATGACGCCATTGCTCGCTTAACGGTCGCCGATGATGGACACGGTGTAGCACCCGAAGATGCGTCCCGGCTGTTCCAGCGGTTCGCGCGCGCGGAACGTAGCCGATCGTCGGAAGGTCATGGCCTCGGGCTGGCACTAGTCGCTGCGGTCGCGACCGCGCACCGGGGCTCGGTTTCGCTGCTCGCGCCGCCCGGATTTGGGGTTGTCGTCGAACTACCAGTTGGGAAAAAATGATGACGATCGGCGACAGGCGCGAACTCCTGAGCAAGGTGCCGGCGATCACGCTGGGCTTCTGGATCATCAAGATTCTGGCGACGACGCTCGGCGAAACCGCTGGCGATACCGTCAGCATGTCAATGAACCTGGGCTATCTTGTCGGCACCGCGATCTTCCTGACGGCGTTGATTGCGCTGGTCTGGTGGCAGGTAGCGGCGACGCGCTTCCACCCGTTCCTCTATTGGGGGACGATCATCGCATCGACCACCGCGGGAACGACGATGGCGGATTTCGCCACACGGTCGTTGGGCATCGGTTATCCCGGAGGTTCGACCCTGCTGTTCGTATGCGTGCTGGCGTCCCTGTTCGCTTGGTATCGCACCTTGGGCTCGATCTCGGTCGATACCGTGCGGGAACCCAAGGCAGAGCTGTTCTACTGGCTCACCATCACCTTTTCGCAGACGCTCGGCACGGCGCTCGGCGACTGGACAGCGGATACCGGGGGCCTCGGCTATCTGGGCGCAGCAGCGATCTTCGGCGCGATGCTGGCGATACTCGCTGGCCTCTACTTCTGGACGAAGGCAAGCCGGATATTCCTTTTCTGGGCAGCGTTCATCCTGACCCGGCCGCTCGGCGCGGCCGTAGGCGATTTCCTCGACAAGCCGATCGCAAAGGGCGGGCTCGATTTCAGCCGTCCGCTTGCTTCGGCAGTGCTCGCGGCGGCCATCCTGGCCCTTATCCTGATCCTGCCACAACGCGCAGGCCAACATCCTGGTGAGAACGGGGCCGGGTAAATTGAACCGGTTTCTCGCCACGACACCCGACCATTGAAAGACTGCCTGTGTTCGATCGCCTAATCGAGTTCCTTAACGAAGCCGGCTACCTTGGAATTGCCGCGCTGATGTTTCTTGAAAATGTGTTTCCGCCAATCCCCTCCGAAATCATTATGCCCGCTGCCGGTTTTGCCGCGGGGCAAGGGCGATTGAATCTGTTCGGCGTGATCATGGCCGGCGCGGGCGGCTCGGTCGCGGGCGCGCTGTTCTGGTACTATGTTGGAAAGTGGATTGATGCCGATCGGCTGCGGCGCTGGGCCGAACGGCACGGGCGCTGGCTGACGCTTGCACCACGGGATATCGACCGCGTAGACCGCTGGTTCGATCGACATTCCGGTAAAGCCGTGTTGCTCGGTCGGCTCGTCCCGGCGCTGCGAACGCTGATCTCGGTACCAGCAGGCGTGTTCGGTATGAGTCTACCGCGTTTTCTGCTGTTCACGACGCTTGGGACCGCGCTCTGGACGACACCGTTAGCAGTGGCCGGCTACCTTCTTGAAGGGCAATACCGGATCGTTGCCGCCTACCTGAATCCGATTACCAACATCATCGTCGGGCTGGTGGTCGCCGCATATCTTTATCGTGTGGCGACGTGGCGTGCCACCTAAAATCAAAACCGAACGATTGTGACACCGAGAAACGGCGGCTTTCGACCGTTCCGATCTTGGAAGCTGTCTGGCGGGAAAGTCCCAAGGTCCGGCCATTCCACCGGCCATGAAGGACCGTGCGCCGATTGTCGCTCTTAGCCGAAGGACGGCTCCTGTCCGATCCGGACACTCGCTACAACCTTTGTGAACGACTTGGCTTGGTCGACTCCCGCCGGATTAGCAGGGGCAGACTTCACCCGAGAAACGAATATTTTGTGACGAGAAGCGAACGAAGGCCATTGGCAGCTCGCCGCTAGCTTATCGATTCCGGCATCGCAGACCCCCTGTGCAGTGTGGGGGCGGAATTCCCGCGACAGCATAAAAGCGCGCTCTAATTTTGATATCTTCCTCAGATTGGCAAGAATGGTCAAATCTGTAGACTGACCCCAAAGCTCATCTCTGGAGACTCCGAATGCCCCGCGTAGCGCTGTATGCCCGCTATTCCGACGACAAGCAAAGCCCTGCATCCATCGACGACCAGTTTTTGATATGCCGCGAACAGGCGGCGCGCGAAGGCTGGCGGATTGTCGCCAACTATAAGGATGCAGCGATCTCCGGCGCGAGCGTCATACTCCGTCCCGGCATCCAGTCACTTTTGCAGGATGCGCAGATGGGGCGCTTCGACATCCTGCTAGCCGAAGCGCTGGATCGCGTGTCACGCGATCAGGCTGACGTCGCCACGCTCTACAAAAACCTCCAGTTTGCCGGCGTTAAAATCGTTACGCTAGCCGAGGGCGAAGTTTCCGAACTGCATGTCGGCCTCAAGGGCACGATGAACGCCCTGTTCCTCAAGGATCTTGCCAAGAAGACCCATCGCGGTCTGCGCGGCCGCGTCGAGAA
>JAEMRT010000053.1:0-1564 GCA_016463225.1 Sphingopyxis sp.
CGCGCTGTTCGCCGCGCGACAGTGACTGGCTGCGCTGCTGCTGAAGTTTCTGCCAATCGTCGACGAAGCGATCGGCGCGCTTGGCAGGATCAATGCGGATGTCCGCTTCCCGGTTCATCGCGTGGATCGCGGTCTGGCTATTGCCCCGCGCTGCATGTGCAACCAGCTCCGGTTGGCGCTCGAACGCCGACGCCAGATCGCCCCGCGCGTGCGGGCTGATCGCGCCAAGCGCATCGCCGGCCCGCGCGAGCGCATCGCGCTGGTGCCGCAGCACCGGCAGGTCTTTTGCGCGCATGCGGTCGATGTCGGCTTGCGCGCGGGCGTATTGCTCGACCGCGCGCCGCGTGTCGGCCGTTCGCGATGTATCGCGCGGTTCGATGCTGGCCCGCTTTACGGTCGGTTTGAACCCGGCAAAGATGCTGCGCGCCTGCTCGGGGATGTGCTTTGCAATCCCTCGAGCCGCTCGGGACAGGTTCTCGGCAACGCGCTCGCGGAAGGTGATGCCGCGCTGTTCGGCATAGGCGCGTGCCGGATCGGCACTGGCATAATCCTGCGCCATATCCTTGGCGCGCTCGCGCGACAGCGTGCCGATCAACTTACCCTGATCCTTGAAGTCGTCGCGGCCATAATGAAGATCGACGGTGCCGCGGTGGCGTGACAGCGCGACATAGGCCGAATGGCTGTCCATGCCGGGGGTCGCGAGCACATGGGTGTGATCCACCGTGATGCCCTGCGCCTTGTGGATCGTCGCCGCATAGCCATGATCGACATGGGCATAGTCTTTGAGGTCGAACGCTACCGAACGGCCGTCGCCGGTGCGAACGGTCATGCTTCGCGCATCGACCTGTTCGACGACCCCAAGCGTGCCATTCTTCACTTCCAGGCTGCGTTCGTTGCGCAGGAAGATGATGCGGTCGCCCGATGCGAACAGCCGGTCACCGCGCTCCACTTTCACCGCGACATCGCTGCCAAGATCGCCCGCCGCGCGCATACGATCGCGCGCCGCGTCGTTGAGCGCGCGCACCTCGTCATTGGTGTGGGTGAGGATGATCCGCGTATCGCCGGGTCGCGCCTGCCGATCGCGATCCCAACGATCGATCAGGTCGGTCCGCGCGGCGTCGCGCGACGCGGCGGCGTGGACCATACCGGCTTCGTCATAAGCGCGGATCGCTTCGCCAGTTCTGCCCGTCGCCAGTGCGCGGGTCGCGTAACGCTGCCACTCCGCTCGCTGGCGCCGTACCTCGCCGATCTCGGCGCCGCCGTGCCGTTCGTGGAGCGCGCGGAACACCGCCCCCGCTTCGATCGATTGTAGCTGCTGCGGATCGCCGACCAGCACAACTTTCGCGCCGACGTCGGCGGCGCGTGACAGCACGCGCTCCATCTGCCGCGTCCCGACCATGCCCGCTTCGTCGATGACGAGAACATCGCGCGCCGTGAGCAGATCGCGGCCCTGCGCCCAGCCATGTTCGAGACTGGCGATGGTGCGCGATGCGATGCCCGAGCCGTTTTCGAGCCCTTCGGCGGCGATGCCCGACAGCGCGGCGCCGCGCGCAAGGCGTGGGAA
>JAEMRT010000053.1:1574-34653 GCA_016463225.1 Sphingopyxis sp.
GCACGTTCAGGCCCGCACTTTCCCACGCCTTGCGCGCGGCGCCGAGCATCGCGCTTTTGCCGGTCCCGGCGTAGCCGACGACGATCCCGAGATCGCCGCGATCGGTCACATGCTGGAACGCGGCTCGCTGCTCGCCCGCCAGGTGCAGGCCGCGTTCCGATGCGTGCGCCACGGCGCTTTGCCGATCGGCATCCGCGACGCGATGCCGCTCTCGCGCTGCCATTGCCTCGGCGGCGCGGTGCAGCCGCTGCTCGGCCTCGATCATTTGTCGCGAGGTGAACCGGTCCTCGCCGCGGCCGTCCTTGCCTAGCGCGATCAGATCGCGCGTGGATCGCACTGCGCCCACGACAGCATCGAACTGTTCGCGCCCGTCGCTGTGGCGGTGTGCGAACATCGCGAGGTCGCGGCCGGTAAAAGTCGCTTGGCCGTGCGTGATTGAATCAAGCGCTACGCGCGGGTTGGCGATGATCCGCTCGCCGTTGCGCTGGGCGATCTCGCGATGTTCGGCGAGCCTTTCGGCTTCAAGGCCGCGATCGCCCATGCGCGATGCTGCGGGGCCGATCTTGTCTTGGGGTTCGAGATCGATGCCTTGCGCCGTGAGACTGCGGTGATCGATGCGGGCATCGATGTCGAGTTCGGCGAGGCGCTCATTGACATGGTCGGCCCAGCGTTCGCGCCATTGCTCCACCAGTTCGGTGCGATTCCAGTCGCGGACTTTCGCGCCGAAGCCTGCTTCGCCATCTTCGCCGACGACGATCTCGCGCATTGTCAGCATCACATGCGCGTGCCGTTTGGCGAGGCCGTCGGCGCCGATATCCCAATGGACATTGAGGTCGGCGACCATGCCCTGATCGACGAACTCGCGCTGCACGAAGTCGCGGGCCAGCTCGATGCCTTGCTGCTGATTCATCTCACGCGGGATCGCGAACTCGACCTCCCGTGATAGCTGGGCATCCTTCCGCTTCTCGGACGCTTCGACATCATTCCACAGCCGTTCGCGGTCGCGCCATTCATCGGGCGCGTTCTCGGGGAGCAGGACTTCGCTGTGGACGACGCCCGACTTGTTGGTGAAGTCATGCGCCCGGTCGAGCCGCTCGTCGTGCAGCCGTTCGGCGGAGCGATAGGCGGCAGCGGCCACAGCGCTCCGTCCGGCGGCGCGGCTGATGACTTTGACCGAGAGGTGATAGATTGCCATTTCGGCAATCCATCTACACTTCAAAAGCCACGTCGGCACGACGTATAAGCGCGCCCTCACACGGAAAAATCCGCGGAGGGACTAGGCTGTGCCAGACTGTCCCGACGACCTTGCTGCGCATCGGAAGGCGCGTCTTTATGATGGATGCATCACACCATCATGGAGATGCGACATGCGCAAACCACGCGATATCGATTCGGAACTGAAGGCGCTCGAAGCCAAGGCGAAGACCCTCAAGGAACGCCGCGTTCGCCAGCTCGGCGAGCTCGTCATTGCCACGGGAGCCGATGCGCTCGATACCGAAATGCTCGCCGGTGCATTGCTTGGTGCGGTTGCCACAAAAGACGCCAACGCAAAGGAGGGCTGGCGTAAGGCGGGCGCCGCATTCTTTCAGCGCGGCGCACGCAAAGTTGCACCGGGATCTGGTCGCCGCGCAGCGAATGACGCGGCGCCTGATAGCCATGCGGCGTCGGCTTGAACTGGTGCAGGCGCGGACCGGCATGCGCGATTGGCAGATCAAGCGCCGCGAACGGACGCGCCAACTGATCGAACTCGGCGGGCTCGTCGCGAAAGCGGAGCTCGTCGAACTGACCGATGACGACCGGGCGATGCTCTACGGCGCGTTTCTGTGGATGGCTGACAAGCTCCGCAGCGATGACGGCGCGCAAGCTTCTGCGCTTTGGATCAGAAAAGGGAAGCGAGCTTTCGACATGGCCGCTATTGCCGAAACGGGCTCCAAGATACGGGACATTTGATGCTTGAATATCTGAACCACAACGCTGGCGGGGTGACCGCCATCTTTACCTTGGCGCTGTTGCTCGTCACCGGTTTCTATGCGTGGACGACGTTCGATCTTCTGCGCGAGGCGCGGCAGTCGCGTCTCATGGCAAGCGAGCCACGCGTCGTGGCATATCTGCGCGTGAATGAAGTTCATTCGAATATCGTGCAGCTGCACGTCGCCAATTTGTCTGGCGCTGCCGCGATGGGCGTGACCGCATCGATTAGTAAGCTCACCGATTGGCCAAACCCGTTCGATCTCGACAACTCGAAGATACTTCGTGATCTCAAATTCCTGCGTCCGCACGAGGTTCTGAAGTTTGACTTGGGTGTGGGGCCAGATCTTTTTCAGGATGACGTTCCTGCCGAGTTCCAGATAGCGATCGCCTTTCAAAGCCTCGATGGGCGCGCCTTCTCCTTCGATGACAAGTTGCGCGTCGAGAGCGTCGAGGGTCATTCGCACTTCCAGATTTACTCGATCGACGATGTGGCGCGGCGGCTGAAAGAAATGACAGACGCCTTGCGTAGCGTCATTGGGTCTCGCCGCCTTCGCGTCGAAACCTATGATGCCGATGACCGCGAGGCCGAGCGACGCCGTTGGGACGAGCAACGTGCAAGCATGAAGGGTGGCGACAGGAGCGGAGACAAGAAGAGCTAGTGCTCGCTCACACCGAAATACTCCGGTCTTGTTGAGATCATGGCCGGTTCACTGCTCTGTGCGGCGGTCGCATGGCGGCGCAGCCGCGCAGCTAGTCAAACTCTTTCAGTGCGCGGCGCAGTGCGATCAGCGTTGCCGCTATATGGCCCTCGACCTCCTTGACGTCGATGTCGAGGCGCCGCGCAATGCGCTCGTAGCTCAAATCTTCGAAGCGGTGCATGAAGAACACCTCGCGCGTGAGTTCCGGCAACCCGGCGATGGCGGCCTCAGCCCGCGCAATGCGCGCATCGCTTGGTGCCGCCAATGGACGACGCCGCGGTTCGCGCTGTCGCCAAATGGTCCAGCGCATCACCATTGCTCCGCAATCGCGGCGCGGCACAGCACGAGCGCGCGCATCATGTGATATTCGACCGTGGCGACGCTGATGCCGATCTGCTCTGCGATCTGTTTGTAGGTCATGTGGCGAAGCCGGTGCAGCACGAAGACGCGCCGCGTCTTAGGCGGCATGGTGCGAACCGCCTGCCGGTACAACCGCAGCATGTCCGCCGCTTCGATCCGCCACGTCTGCTCGGCCCGCGACGCGGCGTCGCGGTTTTCGTCGAGCGGAAAGAAGATAGTGCAGTCGCGCCTCTTTTGGCGCGATCGATCGATCAACAGGTTGCGCGCGATCCGGGTCAGATAAGCGGGCGGATTGTCGATCCGGTCCAACGTCCCGCTGCCGAACATGCGTGCGAACACCTCCTGCACCAGATCGGGGGCTGCTTCGCGGCCAACGCGTCGGTTGAAGTAGCGCAGCAGTCGCGCGTGTTCCGCAGGCAGCGCGGCCTGAAACGCCGCCACGGGTGTGTGGAGCGTCATGTCCGCGCCCTCCCGCCGGCGCGCGCAGCAAGGGGCGCATCACGCGACGCGCGGTAGAGGGCGATGCCCGCCTCGATCCGGTCGAGGATAAAGGTGTCGCGCTCGGCCTTGGCGACGCGGATGTCCGACTTGGAATAGAATCCGAGATCGACTGCGCAGCGGTCGCCCAGCTCGCTGCCGATGACATCGCGGGCGCGGCGCCAGCAGCGCTCGTCGGTGAATAGCGGATGATTGACGACGATCCAGAACTCATAATCGGAAAAGTCGATCGTTCGTCGGTCTTCGTACCAATTTCTCCGTGCATAGGGACCGATCAGGATAATGCGTTTGATCTGGCCGGGCTCGGGTGCCTGAACCTGATTTGGATCGAAGAAACTTCGCAGGATGCGCGTGATCTTTTCGATCTCGCGCTGCTTGCGGCGAATGAGATGGCCGACGCGCGCCATTACGACTTCGCGCGCGTAAACGTCGTTCGTAGGGGTGGTCATGGTAAGCTCGCACAGCGGCGGTCCGCGCGTTGGCGCGCGGATGTGCAAGCGGTGTCCGCTGGACCGCTGGTGCGGTGTTCAGCAACTGCCCGACCGTTATGGCCGAACCTACATGATGCCTGGCAGGGTTATCCTCGGGATGACCGCCAGTCACTTCATCCCGTGGGCGAGGTTATGCCAGAATCTCGAAGTCTCGACAAGTCTGGGGGCGCAATCCTATCCGCGCGCAGATCCTTCCAGTTCGGCAATGCGTTCCGAACAGACCTGATGGACGACGCGGCCCAATTCCTCCACGCGCGCGCCGAGCCAGGTCAGCTCCTCTTCGCTGATCCGGTAGTGTTTTGAGTACCTCGCCTTCGTGTAGGCTTCTTTCAGCTTCTGGAACATCGCGCGCTCGCGGTGGGTGTCCTCCGGCCAGATGCCATAGAGGCGACGATCGAGCCCTTCGGCGAGTGAGCGCAGGAAGGCGATATTGTGGTTATAAGGCGCGTAGTAGGTCAGCGTTAGCAGCGCGCACGAATAGATATTTTCAGTCGCCTGGTGCAGCAGGAAAGCGGCTTTCTTCCAGCTTTCTCGTCCCATGTAGAATTTGTAGCCTTCGAGAAATTCGGCGGCGCCCGCCACATGCTCTTCGAAATATTCCTTCGCCGCTACAAGCGCTTGCTGCGGCGTCTTGGGCTTCGGCGTTGCCAGCTCTCGGTCATCGGCTTCGTAAATCGCGACCCCATCCTTCGCGACCTCCATGAAAAAGACGCGGCCATGCGCGAGGCCATCGTTCACCTCGTGCAGCGAATGGACGATGAAATTCACCGGCGTGCGCAGCGTCTTCTCGATCGTGTAAGCGCGGATCAGCCGTTCCTCTGCTTTCGCCCAATACGCGGCGCGGTCGGTCAGTTCCTTCTGGCTGACGATGACGAGGATGTCGTAGTCGGATTTATACTGGTTCGCCGACAGCGGCGCATCGACCCAATCGCCGCGGGCATGGCTGCCGAACAGGATGATTTTCAGGATGCGGGCGCCCTTGCGGCGCCCGGTCGCATTTTCGGTCGCCTGACCGAATTCGTCGAACAATATCTCGACGATGCGCTCAAGCTCGCGCTGCTTCGAGGCAGGAAGATGATCGACGTCGGTTCGCATGTGTCCGAGAATCTTCGGGAAGTTCGCCCGCTTTGGCAAGGACAGATTGCCCGGCGCTTTGCGCCGGGCCAAAAATTTGGGGGAGCGGGCGAAGCCGCTCCCCCAATGATGACTGCCGAAAGCGATCAGGCCGCTTCCCGCATCTCCGGTTCTTCCTCGACCTCTGCCGGGACGAACAGCGGGGCGACGCGCTCGGACCGCTCGATGCACCCGATGCCGCCGCGCTCCGTGTAGCCGGACGGCGGGAAGGCGAACCAACGGGGGAGCCAGTCCGTGACCTTCTCCCGGCCATTACTGCTGGTGAGGCAATCAACGAGGATAGCGCGCTGCACCTTGGCCGTGGCCTCGGCATTGGCTTCCGCCACATCGGCACCTGCGACCTCACCGACGATGGCGGTGAGCAACTGCTTGTCGCGGATCAGATCGGGCAACACCGCGTCGTCCTGCCAACAGGCCCGCAAGTCGGTGCCGAGCAACTGGCCCAGCAAATCAACCTCGGCGCTGCCGACGGCAAGCGTCTCACCCATGACGATGGGCAGGATGCTCATGACATCACCATCGGACAGCGCCGCCAACCGGACAAACAGCCCGGCAATGCCATGCTCACCGTCATAGCCGCCAACCACGGTGGGCGTCTCGGGATCGAAACCGAGCGTGGTCAGTACCTCCCGGCGCTTCGCATCGAACGCCGCCTCGCTCGCCGACACCTCGACGCTCTCGGCAATGGCATCGCTCGCGGCGCGCTGCCGTTCGATATCAACCCGCCACAGTGGCGATCCGACGATGACGTGGACTACCATCAAGCGCAGCGCCACGCCCGGTTCGGACAAGATCGATGCGCGCACGGCGGCATGGCGGTGGAGATCGATATAGTTGCCAAGCGCGGCACTGACCTCGGGACGCACGGGCTTTGGCGTGTCGGCACCCGCTTCGCCCTTGGCGCGCTGCCGCGCTTCCTTCATCGTGATATAGCCCTCGTGGAAAGCGACCTCGCCGCGATGGCTGACCGACACGAAAACCCTGCCACCCTTCTTTTTCGGGCAGCGGTCATGCTCCCAGCTGTTGAAATAATCCCCGAGCGCCATGGCGACGACCTCGGACCAGCCCGCCTCGCGATAGGCTTCGGCCCGGTCCTCGATCGCCGCGGTCTGCGCGGTCCAGAAGGTATCGGCGTTGGCAAAATAGCTGTCCTCACCGAATAGGTCGGAAATGATCGCGCCGTCGTAACCGGCAAGGTCGAACAGCGCCGCCTTGGTTGCAATCGCGCTGCCGCCGAACAGCCACGCCTTCAACTGCGCGCCGGTCGGAGCGTGTTTTTCGGGACAGTCGACAAGGCCCAGCCAGTCGCGCTGCTGCACCTTGGTGGCGAGGGTCAGATGCCGCATGGTGACGACATCAATCTTCTCGGCGCGATAGAGGTTGCGGATGCGGGGCAGCAAATTGCCAATGGCCAGCGTCCGCTTCACGTGCAAACCGGTCAGCCCAAAAGTCAGGCCGATGTCCTCGACGCTCCGCCCTTCGCGCACAAGGCGGGTGAAGGCTTCACAGCGGTTGACCTCGTCAGGGTCCAGACGGGCGATGTTCTCGATCAGCGAGGCTTCGAGCGCCGCCGCGTCGTCGCCCGCTTCCATGACCGCACAGGGCAGCGGGTCGATGCCGTCCTGTTCTTCGGCCACCGTCAGCGCTGCATGATAACGCCGTTTCCCCGCGACGATCTCATAGCTTCCGTCCTCCGCACCCCCTCGGACGATCAGCGGAACCAGAATGCCGCGCGCCCGCACGGACGGCAGAATGTTGGTGAGGTCCGGCTTCTTCGCAATGCCGCGCATGTTGGCGGACGAAACCGAGAGGTTGGCGATGTCGATATGCTTGAGTTCCATGATCTATCTCCTTTGCTCTTCCAAACCACCGCAGCCCCGGCTGAGCGGGGTGGGCGGCGAGAGCGACCGGAGAGGTCCGCCACCAAGGCAGGGCGCACCGCAGGCCGAAATGCAATGGAGGACCCCGCAGGGGTTGCGCCCTGCCGGGCGGGCCTCACAGGAGAGCGACGACCACCCCGCACGGCCGGAGGCCACCGCCAGCGCGCACTAGCGCGATGACCTTCGGGCAGGAGTCAGGCTCCGGCCCGGCGTCAGCGAGCGTCACGGCAAAGCCGACGAGACGATGCGCAGCGTCGGCTCGGTGGAGCGCAGCGGAATAGAGCGCGGCCGCCGCAGGCGGGGCGCCGATTCTATTTGCCTTTCACGCGAGACGGGATTTCGATTTCCGTTGAGAGAATATCCGCAACTCCGCTGCGCGCCGGGTCCGCGCTGCCGGATACTTTCTGGCCGAGAGGGCGATTCAATCAGAGTCGCATTTTGAGCAAAACTGGCCGGTTCGAGACGGCCCGCTTCTAGAGGCAGATCACAAGAAGCGGACATTATGACGGCCAACCGATCGCATTGTGGCTCGCTATCGATTGGAAACGTTAAGACCGTTCAGGCGTGCGGGC
Organism: Sphingopyxis sp.; assembly: GCA_016463225.1. Classification (GTDB taxonomy): domain Bacteria; phylum Pseudomonadota; class Alphaproteobacteria; order Sphingomonadales; family Sphingomonadaceae; genus Sphingopyxis. Next base: position 9,179 of record JAEMRT010000053.1, read on the forward strand.
CAAGGGCGGCCGGCAGGGCCGGCTCTACGAAACCCGAGAGATTCCAGCTTCGCCGCATGCCTGATCTCAAGTCCGCTAATTGCACAGGCGAAACAAGTAGCATGGAAGCGTGTCGACAATCAGAATTGACCTTCTTTAAATATTGACCCGGCTCTGACGGCACAGCAACAACGGTAGACGGTACCGCACGGGGGTGGATAATGATCGATCAAGAAGTTCTGCGAAAACTTGTTCCCAACCGGTTTCCCGAAGACGAATATCCTGGCGAGCTCTTTTCTAAACGGCCATTTGAAGGCCCGGAGCGTTGGATCGGGGCTTGGAGCGCCTATCTGCGCTGGCAATTGCGCGCCCAGGCGAACGAGGCATATTTCGGCAAGCGAATCGACCGGTCCGGCTTCATCGCCACCGGCATATTCCGCGTCACGCGTCCTGATGAGGTCGCGGTCGATTCGAACTTCCCGATCGTCGAGGGCTTTCAGTTCGGGGCGCTATTTTTACGCGGGGCTCCCGATCCCGAAGTTTACCGCTCCGCCATCCCGTTGGAGGGTGGTCGTCTCAAAGCTCCCGTCCGAGAGGCTGTCGCATCGATATACCTTCACGACCGGTCGGATTCCGACGGCTGCATCGCTGCGGTATATAATGATGATGCGGGCGTGCCCTGCGGGATCACCGCCAGACATGTGGTCCAGCGCTACCGCCGAGGTGATCGCGTCCCTCTTCACTGTTCGGATTGCGGTTATCAAGCGCGCATGCTGCGCACCGCGCCAGGGCTTATCGACGCCGCGAGCGTGACATTGCCCTGCGGAGGCCCCCATTACAGATGCCCCCCTCCCGGTCAGCTGCGATCCGCCGTCGAAGGCGAGACAATACACCTCCATCTGGGGCAAAGTGGTACGACGGCTTGTATCGTTATGGCGTCAGTATCCACACCTTCACAGATTCGGAGCGCCGCAATCCCCCAGCATTTTCTAACTGAAAAGCACGGCTATCCGGGTGACAGCGGGTCATTGGTCTCGTCACCTGATGCGCCTCATCTGCCGGCGGACCTTATTGGAATCTATCTGGGCGACAATGTCTGCGAAGATCCAGATGGTGTTCTCGCAACTTATGGTTTCGCGCTCGATATCAAACAAGCGGCCGACATTCTCGGCGCACGCGATGTTCAAGGAGTTTTCCATGACTAATGGTTGGTTTCAGGTGACGATAGTGGGCTCCGAGCCGGATGTCGACGCGGAGGAAAGTCGATATAAGGTTACTCCGCATTCACGCGGCGGGGCCGTGGTCGGCCGGATCGACGATCTGGCAGGAATCTGGGATCAGGTCATATCGAAGCTGACAGGCTTGGCTGCTCAATCATCGATTGCGGCGGCTGCCTCCCGGTTCGAACTGAACGAGATCGAGTTCAACATTGGGATCGAAGCAGGCCTCAATGTAGGCTTGGTGACCAAAGGCGATGCATCGGTTACGATCAAGTTTGCCCGGCTTAAAGCGGACGAATCAGAATAATCCACAGCGGATGGCGTCGCAAATCCATCCCTGTGCATAAAAGGTAAGAGGTAGCAAGTCCGCAGCACTCGCGGTGCGACGAACACACCCATCTACCGCTGAAACTGGCCGATTGGAGACCGTCCGGTTCTAGACAGCAAACGTGAAAAGCAGACATTGTATAGCCCGTTCGGGAAGCCCAGAGTTGAGGCCGCGTTCGATATTGCACTGAATTGACGACGGCCGAAGAAGACCGACTGAGGGGTATCGCGATGGGGGAAGCGAAGCGGAAGCGCGAAGTCCTGCTGGGCCAACCTTGTCCCTGCGGATCGGCAAGGGCAAGCCGCGACTGCTGTTTTGACGGTCGCCGTTGGCATCGGCCGGCGCGCGTCCTCGGGCTTCGGGTGCTGCCGGCAGCGTCTACGGTCGAGCGTTGTTACATGAAGGAACTGGGTTCATGCGTCGGCCCACTATCAGGCGAGCACCTCATTTCGGAATCCGTAATCGAAGTACTGAAGGGAGACGGCGGTTTCTCGATCTCGGGCGTACCTTGGCTCGACAAGGGTGAAGAAAAGGTACTGGGTGCCCGGAGCCTCAGAGCTAACTGCCTGTGTACTAAACACAACAGCGCACTCAGTCCGATTGACAGCGCGGCGCGTCACTTTTTTGAGTCGCTGAAGAGCTATCTCGAGGCCGACGCTGGCGAACCCCGTATGGCCTTGGTTTCGGGTCATGACTTGGAGGCTTGGTTGCTGAAGACGGCGAAAGCGCTTGCGGTGTCCGGCAATCTGGCCCGGGGCAGCGAGAAATTGTCAGGTGTATTCGCACAGGATCACATGCTCGTGGCGATGCTCGATGATCCGGCGACTTGGCCCGACGGGGCCGGCCTTTATTGCCTCATGAACGAAGGCGACATGGTAGTGAACCATTCAAGGTTTCAACTCGTGCCATGGCTGAATGAAGCAGAGGAAATTGTTGCCCTGCAGGTTAGCATCCTCGGCTTCATGTTCCTGCTCCTGCTCGAAAGGCTCGATGCCGAGAAATATCCTCTCCTCGCGGCGGCCAATTATAGGCCGAGCCGAATTGAAATCAGGCATCCGGCTTCCGAGAGCTGGATATCATTCAGCTGGCAAGACAAGCATGAACATAATGTTTTGAAAGTTGAGTTTGTCCAGAATGTGCCGCTGGATCGGGTGCTTCTGGAGCGAAGATAGAGAAACTCAATTAGTTCGTGGCGAAGCGCGTGCCGGATGTACCGTCGCCTTCTTTCGCCCGAACATGACGCCAAGAGAAGTTGCGCGCTTCGAGCGGGTTAAGCGCCGCCTCGAATGCGGCCCGGCCCGCTTCGCTTAGCGCGACCTGCTGCCCCTCAGCGTGGGCGCTGTCCTCGTTGATCGGTTGCGGGAGCCCGCTGCGCCACCAGATCGTGCGCGCCATTTCGCGGCCGTTGCCATCCTCGAAGATATGGATGCTGTCACCACGCAGTGACCAGCCGAGCTGCGCTGCGGTTCGCGGGCAGAAGATGAGCAGGCGCGAGGGCGCTTCGAGCATCAGATAGGTGTCGAAGATCGCCGTGCGCGAGCTATGGCATTCATCGACATCGTAGAGCGGGATTAGGCCGGAGATGTGAATGACGCGGGGCAGTTCGTCGATCAGATGATCGAGATCTTCGGCATCGGCCGAATGCTCCCCGACCCCGCGCCAGCTTTCGCAAATGGTGGTGATGCGCGTTTCCTTGACGAGCGACGACTGCCACTCAGCGAGAATGCCCGGCGCGGAACGGGTAGCTGCATCCGCCGTGACACTGTCGAGCCAAGCTTCCTGATCCTTGCCCCAGAGCATGCCGGGTACAATGGGAAGCTGGGTGCCGGCGGGCTGAGCCTGCGGCACCGGCAATCCCGGTCGATCTGGTTCGGCGTGGAGCCGGTGGAGCAGCGAGCGGAAGTCACGGGGAGCAAGACGATCGGCGCGCCACAATTCACCGACGATTTGGCGAAGCGCGCGCAGGATCGCCATGGCCTGCGGCCGCCGGTAACTAACTTTGAAATCGATACGGTTTAGTTCGGACTCCTTCGCTTTCGAAGCGCTATGACCGAATGCATCGATCCCGCCCCAGGTCTGGATCAGCTGCTGGGCACGCCAGCGAACATGCTGCACCGAAATGTCGCCATCGCTCGCGATTGACCGGACAAGGTTCATCCAGCCCTCGGTCCAGCCCATCGGCTCCTCGATTACCATACCGCGCGTGTGTTCATCGATCGCAGCCTCGCCCCGCACTCCGTCGCCGCCAGGTAAATGGATCGCATAGAAGGCCGGAAGCTCGCGCTGCTCGATCGGCAGTACTTCGCCCCATTGTAGAGAGAGGAAGGAAGCGGCGCCAGCGACACCTGCATCGTCGCTTTGCACGAGATCGCGAAGCTCCGGCAGAAAATGGTCAGCCAAGCTGGGCTCCTCGGCACTTCCGACAAGCAAAGTAATGGCCGTCAGCGTCGCGTCGGTTCCGCGCGCAAAGAGCTTCTCGCAAATCTTGCGTGCAATGCCATGGTGCGATGCGTGCACGAACGCCCGGAAGCCGCGCACAGCCTGATCGTATAATATCGGCACCCCAAGTGTGAGGGCCCAGCAGAAGAGTTCGGCGACGAGGTCTTCCTCGTCGAGAGTGTTCCCGCCAAGTTCTATGCCTTCGCCCAAGCGAAACTCGCGCATAGTGGCCAGCTGCTCCGCGAGCCGTTCCCAAAGCGCGGGCCAGTCCGGTGCTTCGAACAGCAGCGGAAAAATCCGGTCAACCGACCAGAGGAGCGGCGAGATGCCGTAGCGCGCGCTTTTCAGCTCGTCGAAAAACTCGTGGCGAGCGCGTTCAAACCGATCGGCTTCGCCAAGCATATGCCGGATTTCATGATATTGAAGCCGGCCGCTCCCGCTCGGCCATCCCCAGCCCTCCACCTTATCACTCAGAAAGGGCGCCACCAACGTACGCGCCGTCTCTTCGCATCCGGCCGCCAATGCCGAGCCGGCAGCGGCGATCCCGACGTCGGATTCATCGAGAAACTGCGGCTGGGCCGCCGCGAACGCGCGTACATCCTCCCAGCGGCTAGCTTTAATGACGCGCACCGCAGCACTTCGCAAACCATAGGTGATGTACCGCGCCCTGACCGAATCCTTCGGCCTGGGCGTATCTTCGCGCTCATAGGTCATCTCCGCCGTCAGAGCTTTGGCGATGCCGTCGAGATCAATAAGGTGACGATAGGAGCGCTGCTCAGGATCGGTCTTTTCCTGGTCGGGCTCGACTGTCCAACGCGTCGCCGCGCTTGCTGCGCGCAGCGAGGGCTCGCTGCGGGTTGCGAGCGCATCTTCGAGGGTCCGCAGCCGAGATAGCCGTTGGCCGGGCGGCGCATCCATCTCGATTGAGCGTACCAAGGCGGCCTCAATCGCCTCCAGCTCCGCCGGCTCCGCGGCTGCGATCAGGTCCCGGATAAACTTGCTGCTTGCCGTCGTGCTGCCGTGGGGCTCGGAATACCAGGGCAGCGCGAGATGAGTCCATGCGATGAGCGCGGCATCGCGCGGCAGCACGCCGCGCTCGACGGCGCCCCGCAGCGCGGTATCGAATATACCATCGATGCTCGTAGAGCCCTTCTCTGCCGCCCAATGCGCGACCGCCCAAGCGTCCGATGGGCTTGCCGCCGACGCCTCGTACAGAAAATTGCGGGCAACCCGCCAGCCGCTGTCGTCGCCCTCGGTCCGGCTGAGCCCATTGAGAAAACGCAGCGCGGTAGCAGCGCGCTCGGACCTGCGTCCGGGCTCGCTACGGTTGGCGTGCGTCAGCAGGTCCGACCAGAGTTCGTAGATGCCGTCCTTTTTGGCAGGGACGAACACTCCGAAGGAATTGGCCCTGAGCTCCGCAATGATGTCGCTCGCCCGCTCGGGCCATCCGGTTTCGGCAAATGCGATAGCATATTGCGCCCGTTCTTCGACCTCTTCACGCGGATCAGTGATTTCGAGCTCGGCAAGTCCTGCCTCTAGACGGGCGCCCGCCGTGTCGCTGTCGCCGCCAAGCTCATAGGCCCGCACGGCAGCAATCCGACGAAAGGACGGCCACCAGCGGAAGAGCGTTCTCGGCGTACTGATCAACGCATCATATTGGAGCGCGATCCGGTCGGCGCCATCGTTCGCGACTATGGCGAGGTTGAAAAGCGACTGCAGCAGGACGTCACCGATCCGCGGAATCAAGTGACTTAGGAACCAGTCGTCGCCTGGAGTCGTCCGTGCCGTCGCAAGGAAATTTAGCGCGGCGGCACTTATGCTGTCGAGCTCAGCGCCGCTCAATTTCCCGCCAGCGCGGAGCGACCCGATGGCCGTTCCGATCGTCACGAGATGGTGCTGAGCGCCGCGCAACAACCGTTCGTCGGGAAGAGTGAGGACGGGGACGACCTCGCCTGCCGCAACGCGGTGCGCGACGTTCGAGAGCAATCCGCGGCAGGCGGGAGCAATCTCCTCAAGGCGCTCGACGCGGTTTACCGATCCGAGCCCCGCGAGCGGCGCGTGAGCGAGAAAGGTCTTGGCGACGTCCGCTGCGTCGGCGCGCAACGCGATCCGCGCCGCGGAGAGAAACCAAGATGAATGAAGTTCGCCGATTTCATCAATCGTTGCCGCCTCGTTGAGTAGGGTGATCGCGCGCGCGAAATCGCCAGCATCGAAAAGGCTTTCTGCCGCCTCGATCCGCATCATGGCGCGATGCTGGCCGGAGAGGGACCAACGCGCGGCGACCGCGTCGATATCGGTGTTCGCATCGGCTTCGACGAGCGCACGTGCGATCTGCGAGCGCACCATCTCCAATGCGAGATCGCGGTCTTCGCTACTCTCGGTCCGTCCGGGCTCGACCGAGGCAAGGCCCTCATCGATGATCTGGTCGATCTGCTCCGCATCGAGAAAAAGGATTGCAAAGCGCGCCCAGTCTCGGAAGGTCGTGCGCGACAGGTCCGAGAAACGCACGCCCTCCCGCGCTATGCCGCGAAAGGGACTATAGGTCTCGAACACCGTCCGCGCGCGCTCGGTGCGCCCGGAACGCAGCAGCGCCTCAACGACTTCCCATTGCTTGCCCTCGTCGAGCCGCTCCTTGAGCTGATCCGATGCACGGTCGATATCGCCAACCGCCAGATACGCATCGACCAGTGAGGTAGCGCCCTCCATGATTGAGGCACGGCGATCAAGCTCGCCATCGGCCAGCATCAGGTCGAAGAGTTTCGCGGAGTCAAAGCTCTGGCGGAGCAGACTGATCGCATCGACGATGTCGCCATTGATCGCTTTTGCCGCCCGCCCTGCGATATATTGACCGATGAAATAGCCACGGCTGGCGAGCGCGAGCGCTTCGTCGCTAGCGCCAGCGAGAAAAAGGTAGCGAAAGCGAAGCCAGCGCTGCGGGGCGATGAGCGGCGACCGCTCGGCGAGCTCGGCCAAGACGGCGTAAAGCGATGTTCGCGAGAATGCAGGATCGGGTTTCCCGAAACGCAGTATGGGCTTGCCTTGGGCAAAGAGCCGGAAGCTGTTGTGAAAGACCGTCCATCCCCGCTCGGACCTGTCGAGCAGGTGGCCGGCGCCGCGTAGCGCGGCCTCGACGGCCTCATCGGAGACCGCCTCCGCGAGGCATTCAGGCGCGATCGCTCCTTCCGCATGCGCGATCAGCGCGAGGACGCGTTTCGTCGCGTCCGCATCGGACGCCTTTTCAATGCTGCGCCACGCGGCATCATAGATGGATTCCAGGTCGCCATCGAATCCCAGCTCGCCCTCGAGTAATTGGGCGCGCTCGGCTTCATCGGCCGTGAGAAGCCTCTCGACAAGATAGCGGGTGACGAGCGGATGGCCACTCGTCACGCCGTAGAGCATTTGGCGATCGATGTTAGCATCCAGTCCGAGCGCATCGGCGATCCGTTCAACCGCCCCTGCATTGAGCGGCGCAATTTCGACGCGACGCCCGTCGGCGCCCGCTTGTTGGCGCACTGCGGCCGGCATATCGGCAAAATCGAGCGTCTGACTGCCGAGCACGAAGACGATGCCATCCGGGATGGCGTCAGGTAACGGCAATGCAGCAAGCAACGAATGCCGAGGATGCTCTTCCCGCGAGATATGGTCGAGGCCATCCACGACGATGACCACGCGCCGCCCATCCGTCGCGTAGCGATCTGAGGCCAGCTGCAGCAGATATTCGAACTGTTGCTGCCGCGCGCGGGTGCTGTCGTCGACGATGCGCAGCAAGTTGAGGCCCGTCGCAGCGAGCTGCGCGTTCAGATCTTCGTAGAAGTCATCGGCCTCGCCGCGCCCTTGGCCCTGCGCTGCGCCGGGCACAAACGCGAGATAGCGGATCACATGCTGCGTGGCATGTTCGCGAACCTCGCGCTGGAGGAGGGTGGACTTGCCCGTGCCAGGGGGGCCGAGCAGGCTCACATAGCCTTTGCCGTGGGTCCTGATCGCCTTTGCAAGGCTCGCCTCGCTGATCTCGTTGCGCTGGACATAGGATCCGACTGGGAAATCGTGCAGGAAGCGCAGCGAGAAGCGGTCGCTCCACCCCACTGCATCAAGCAGTTCCCCACGCGACCAGCGGTCCTTACCGGGATTGTCGGCGACCATTGTCGACAGAAACCGCGCGAGACCCTCGATCTGCTCGAGTTTCCGTGGATCCTCGTCGCTGGCAAAAGCGGGTGCGGCCGCTGGCCCGACGACGAGGTCGAAGCTCGCCCAGAAGGCTTCGAAACCGATCTCGTCGAGGCCCGACCGCGACGCCAATTCATCGATCAGGGGCGCCCATGCGGTCGCGCGCCAATCTGCAAGGGTACGGCGGCGATGGCCCGCGACCTCGTGCAGAAAATTGGCGGTGGAAGACTCCTGCCAGTCCTTGACCAACACATCCTTCGTCGTGGGATAGTCGTTTGTGAGATAACGGATCTGTATCGCTAATCCCGGATAGAGATCGCGCAGGGCAATAAAGGAGGCAGCAAGCTGGGCGACCTGGCCATTCACCCCAAGGAGGAGCGCCGTAACGCCGACGGCCTCGGGTTGCTCTGAACGCTTGAACTGATGCCCGACGACGGCGTTGGAGAGGCCGAGGACGAGATCGTCCGCGATGCCTGCACTACGGTCGGCAAGTCCGATCCATCTGAGGCTCCGGTCGAGCAAACATGCGTACATCAGACGCGCAGATGACCGGTCCTGATGCACATAACCCCGGCGCGCGGCTCGTTCGCCTTCGCCTGCTGCCCTTTTCGGGCCTTCTTCAGCCGGTCCCCTCATGCAGACCATTTGGCGTTGCCTGTGGCACAGCGCAAGTCAGGCTTCGACACCGTTCACGCCTCTCGTCGCCCTCCTGAAGCCAAGAGAACGGTATTTAGAGCAGACCATCTATCCGCTGCGAAGCTGAGCGGGGGGGGGGCAAGCATAACCCGCAGGAAGCTCTTCGGAGGTATATCCGAGAACCTAATTTAAGGTGAGACGCCGAATGGATAGTTGCTCGAGATTCAGAAGCAGGTCGAACTCATTTCAAAAATATTTCCGCGAACCGAACGCCGATTCTTTCGAGACTGGCTATTCCGGCCTGATCTCCTGCAGCTTCGCCGCGAGCGAGGGCCGGCCAGCAGCTTTCGCGCCAGAGATCACATTTTCCAATAGGCTCGACTTGGTCATGATGTGATAGACCCCGTCCCAACGAGACTTGGCTAGCTTATGCTCAGCAATCGTGCCGGCGAGCTTCGCATCATAATGCTCCCCGAACACGCGATCTCGGCCGATATAGAAGAGTGTCGCGAGGTCCGCCACATCCTCATCTGAAAGGTTAGCGATGATGTTCTCGACCAGCGCCTGCGTGACGCGACGATGTTCCCTCACCTGTTCCCAATCCCGCTCGAACAGGTTCGTGCCGAGGCCATCGGATTCGGCAGTGCTGATCGGATTTGCTTCCGCCCATCGCGTGAGTGCGTAGATCGCCTTCTCGTCCGAGAGGTGCGTTAGAGAAGTTTCAAGGCCCACCAAAGTTGCCAGCGGGCGCGAACCACGGATTTTCGTGAGAGCATCGGAGAATTTGCGGCTGCCGAGCCCAAACTTCGCCTGCACTGCTGCCTTCTTGTCGTTGAAGCTTTCTTCCGACCAAGTCGCATGCTCGCCTATCATGTTCGCGATCGTCTGGAGATCAGCGCGCGAGCATTCCTTGGTATGCGCCTCTGTTTCATGTTCCTCGGCAAGATCGAGCACCCGATATTTGAGGCGGGAGAGAATATCGCCCATCGCCTCGAGGCTCCTTCGGATATGTGGCAGATTTACCACCGCGATGCGGTCGAGACTCTTCTTGCCATCTTGGTTCGCCGCATAGCGCAGTTCCTGGCCGTCATCATCAATCTTGGCCAAGCTGCGAACATAAGGCTCGAGTTCATCGACGATTCCACGCAGCGCAGCATCGCCGACAACCGCGCCGTGCAGATGAATCCAATGGGATAAAATATCGTGATTTGGAATGTGCCTGTTTGCTACTGCACCGATCATGTACAGCCGGTTGATTGTATATTTGAGCGAGAGCTCGAGAGCATGGCGACCATTGTAAAGGATCGGCATCGCGAGGGTGTCGCGACTGCGGACCAATCTTTTGTCGAGGACTGCAGACGCCAGTTCGAGGGCCGCCTCTATATAACCATCAACATAATTCTCCTCATTGCCCTGGATGCCTACGCAGGCGTTCCATTGGCCATCGGCGATCTTTTCAAAAAAGGGGTCGATGGGTTTCAGTTTTCCGGGAGACACGGGTAATCCTTGGTGCAGTAGGGATGCCCGTCGGCATCGACGGAAAGTATCTGGAGCCCCACGCTCGATCCGTCCAGAGGAAGGCAGACCAACGTCATCAGAGCTAGCCGACCGGTTTCGCCGCTATCCGCAGTCATTTGAAAAAAATCGGCTACACCGGAATTTAGAATTTGTACACGCCATCCTTAGACCTATGAGACGTGACAGCTACGTGCATTTGTCCGCCTCTACTGGATCCCATGGCAATTAGACCTCGCGCAGAAATAATTCGCCAAGGCGGCGCTGCCGCCATTCACGGCTTTCTCTATCAAGTCTGTGGCTCTCTCGACGCGCTTACAAACGCGAGTTTTTCCAAGCGTGGTACGAGCGTCGATATTACGGCGATTACCGCGCGTTTGGAGCCGAGCAAGGGTGGAGATCTTATCGTCGCGAGCGGTGCCGAGACGATCGTTATCCAGTTCAAGCACCGGACACGAAAGATCGATGCAGCGGCATTCAGTGCGAAGATCATCCCTGATCTATATCGTGCGCATTGCGATGCACCGGCCGACGAATATCGCCTCGCTTCGACCATTGGAGTAAACGGCAGTGTCGAACAGCTCCTACATAGTGCTGCTACGGCAATATCGGCCGGCGCAAAGGACCTGAGGGATTTCAGGGAACTGGGAGAGGCTCGCGGAAATTGCCGCAAGATTTACCAAAGTGGGAGCCGGCCCGACGAGTTGTTTGAGGAAGACTTTGCTGCGTTTCTGGGTAGAGTCGCAATCGCCCCGCCGAGGCCGCTCGACGAAATTGAAGCCGGTTTGCTGGCCCAATTGCGAAAGCGACACCCTTACCCCGAGCTGGTCCAAGGCTGCCTCGAACAACTCATCGGCCACTTGTTCATCAAGGCGAGCGAGAACGACACGCTCATCAGCCGGGACGAGATCCTCGCGCTACTGGAACTGCCGGATCCAGTCAGCGGCACCCCCGAAGCAAATCTGAACCGAATGATGAGCGGCCTAGAGAAAGCGTTGGAAAAGCGCCGATACTCCAGGGAAGTCGATGTCCGAGAGGCTATTGCGCCGTCGAATGAGCCGGTGACGCTCGTGATTGGCGAGTCCGGGTACGGAAAATCGTGGCGTCTCTATCGTTCAGCCTATGACTCGCATCTCAGGCGGCGGCCGGCGGTTCTGGTTACAGCGCCCAACCGGCCAGATCTGGAACGCCAGCTGCAGGAAGCCATTGGTATTGCTTACCTGAAGCACCGACGGCCAATCCAAGCCAAGCTGCTCGGCGAGACCTGGCGGGACGCTCGCGACATAAAAGGGGAAAACATCACGATATTCTGGGAGGGGTGCAGAAACGCTGCAGACCTCGAAGCGATCGAAATGGAAGGGGGCCTCGGCGACGGGTTAATCCTGATCGCTGAATGCCCGGTCTCGGAGCCCCGCGACGGAGGCCTGCGGGATTGCCCGACAATTACCGTTGATCAGTTCAGCTCGGACGAATTGTTTGAAACGCTCAAACGACGAAAAATCGATGCCGGCTTGATACCGCACGAAATTCGCAGAATGCTGAAACTCCCCGTGCTTTGCGGGCTTTATGCCGCGGTCGCCGCCGAAAATACGCGCTGGACACCCCAGAACGAGTATCGCGTTCTTGCCGAATTCTGGAAGCGATCCCAAAAACGGCAGCACGCCGGGCCATATGCCTGCGCCCACCTCACGATGATAGCGCGCAGTCTCGTTGCTGCGCGTCGCGCTAGCATTAGTGGCGAGGAACTCATCGCGCTCGGCGTGAGTGCCGGCAATCTCAATCAACTCGTGGATGCTGGCTGGCTTAGCAGTGCCGGTGCTCGGTGGTCCTTCGCCCACGATCGCCTTCTCACTTGGGCAATTGCACAAGCGCTGGTTCAGGACCTTTTAACGAGCAGGCTGGACACCGAAGGTCTGATCAGTTCGGTGGAGATATTGCGCGGTCCTCGCGCAAAAGGTGGCGAGATACTCGCCGGTTTGGGCTTTCTGCTTATGGACGTCGTTTGGCTGCTGAGCGCCGAGCACGGAACGGCCGAAAACCTTGCGAGCTTGCTTCAAGCGTTCGAGCCTGAGGATCGAATTGGCCCGCATATTCTCTACAACGAACTTCTTCCGACGATCGGTGCCGCCGCGATCCCCGCGCTGATCGAACGTGCGCGCACGCTTACGGACATATCGGACGCCCAAGATGTTCATGTTGCGGCTTGCCTAATCGCGATTTCACGCGGCGGCGTAAACCTTGAAGCCGCCATTGACACGCTTTGGCGTATGGACGGAGGCGCTGGCCGGTCCATTGCAACATTAGTCGGCGGCCAGATTCCGTTGCTCGACCATCGAGGTGACTTATGGGCGGATGTCAGGCGCCATTTTTCGAAACAGGCCGACACAACATCGGACGGCCTGGCGTTGCAGTGGAGCGATGCCGCGATGCGATGCGCGGTCAGAGCCGAGCCCAACTGGCTGAGTGCGGCGATCGAAAAAGAGCGCGATCCCGATGCGCTGTGGATAGCAGCCAACATCATGGGCTCGATTGACGCCGCCGCCGGCCAAAGATGTTGGTCCATCTCCCGAGAAATTCTGTTCTCACATATCCCGCCCAACCGACACGGGATCTTGATCGAAAATATCGGCCGATTCGGCTCGAAGCAGGACACTCCTTACCTCATCGAAAACATCGAACGAGACGCCGGGGCTTCGCCGTGGGCCTTCCAGATTCTGGCAGGCTTTGACGCGGACGCCGCCCTCTCTTTTCTCGAACGCCATCCAAATTTTGCAGTTTCTCCGCCAGGGCGGGCCTGGATTGACCATCTGCTCGACCATGATGACGCGCGAACGCGAGCCGCACTCTTCGGTTGGCTTGAGGTAGGTGACGCCAGCGGGGGCCATCTGGCCGCTATCTGGTCTCGGGCGGAAGACAGGGTGGACGGCAAGTTACTCCGATATCTTCTGGAGAAACTCTATGCGGCGCTCGCTCAGCCCGAAAGCAATGGCCTTGATCCGGTTCCAGCGCTGGTGGGCCTCCTTGGCAGCCTTACGCTCAACCCGTGCCACGATAGGATATTCCGCGGCTTTCAGGATCACGAACTCGCCCAGTTGCTCGAGGCCCGGGCGATAGCGCAGATCGAGGAAGGTGGCGATGCGGCCTATGTCGGCATTCGCCGCGTGCTCCGACGGATCGGAGGTCCAAGCTACGAGCGCATGATCCTTCACGCTCTGACCCCTGAGGATCTTGAGAAAGCCCAGATGGGCATCAAGACCTCAATTTTTCGTCCGACGCCCGCGATATTGGAAAGGCTCGAACAGCTTCTCGGTCTTAGCAGCAGCGGCAAAAAAGGCACCGACGAACGCTTCGACCTCTGGACCCAATATCTTTCAATGGCTCCGGAACGCGGCCGTTCTCGGCTACTTGCGCTTCTCGATAGCGATCGCGATGAGGATATCCTTCTCGCTCTCCGACTCCTAGAGACATTCAGACAGCCGGGTGATTTGAAGCATGTGCTTCGGGTTCTTGATCGAAGCGCTTCCCGTAGCGAAATAGAAGCCCAAGCGATGACCCTCGTCTCCATGGCCGGACCTGTCCATCCCTCTCTGACTTCGCGCGCGATAGCGCTATTGGGCAAGGACGCCGGTGATGCAACTCAGGTGGCCTGCCTCAACGTCCTGCTGCAGGATCGATCGCGCGCGGCGCGCGAAGCCTTGGACGCTCATCTTGAACCGCTGGCCACCGCCAAATCCTTCGGTCTTTACGAAATACGCGCGTTGGAGATTCGCCTGAGGCAAGGGAAAGCCAGCGATCGCCTGTGGGAGGCGGGTCGAAAAATGTCGCGCGAGAGCCTGTTCGGCGGGACCGAGATCATCGACCTTCTGGTCCGCCACGATCCTCGGAGCATGAAAAATCTTCTGCTCGACCGGGCGTTCTCGACACCCCATGTCGTCACCAATGTCCAGCCTCACGCCATCAATACGCTTGCGACGCTCGACCTTGAACGAGCGACCAACGCATTCATCCAGTCGTGGCAAAATTTCCCGGACCGGCGCGACCATCTAGCTCATGTTTCCCGAGCCCTCGGAAAGCCTGCATATGAGGTGATGGTTAACCATCTGGCCGAGGATTTCGAACGTACTGGCGGAATGAAATTATTTCGCAAAGCTTGCGTTGAACTGCGGCGCGCTCACGAGACGACACGTCAACTACTCATCGACCAATATCATCAGTCAAAAGGAGCCGAGCGTCTGGCTCTTCTCTCGGCGATTGGATGGATGCCTGCATCAGCGGACCTGTTGTACGACCTTGCCGGGCAGGAACCCGACCTCGGAGTCCGGCGGACCGCCCAAGATGTGGCCCGGCGCTGGCAGTTGGCGAGCGATGCCGTCGATCAGTTTCGGGCTTCTCCCTCACTCGAGACGATGGAATATGCGATCGATATCTCGGAGCCTGAGCCGCTCTACATGTGGGGAGACAGTCTTCGGATTTTGGAACCGATCCTCCAGGACTCCCGATTGACCCACTTTGCGGAACAGCAATTCACCAGACGTATGAAAGCACTTACCGGTTCCGGACTCTGGCGGATTAGGATCCGTCCGAGGCCGGCCAATGAATGACGAGAAATCATAGATTATCTAGATGCTTTGAGCGATCGAACTTCGCCAGGCGATAGCTGGATCCGCCTCGAGTGGATTATCGAAGAAGCAGATCTTGCTTCGCAAGCTAGAACCCGCACAAATGGCTGCCTTCGGCGAAGGGGCGCTTGGCTGAGAATAGCTGACATCGGGCGCCAAGGCGATACCACCCATGTGTCGATCGAGCGACCGCTTTCGGGCGGCTACTGATAGAGGCTGGAATGACTGACATGAGGCGCCAAGCTGCCGATTTTCGCTCGGCAACCAGGTTATTCCTGTCCAACAGACGCGGTCGAGTCGGATCGACTCTTGCTCTCTGCGGGGACGCGAGAGGGTGCGAACCTTGGCACCAAAGCCCAGCGCTGGGACAGCATGGGAAAATAATTTGGCTCCCTAATCGAACGCTGGGAAACGCTGACGAACGCAACGGGACGCCAGCGGCAGGTGGCACCGTTTTTGGCACTCTTGCGGGATTTTTTCGGATCGCCAATTCTACACCCAGGGGAGCCCAGCAACTGCCAGACGATGGGATATGCCTTATGTCCAACTCCGAAAAGATCATCCGCCTCCCGACCGTCCTCGCCCGTACCGGGCTGTCCCGGTCGACTCTCTATCGCAAGATCGCCGAGGGCACTTTTCCATCTCAGGTCAAGATCAGCGTTCACGGCGCTGGCTGGCACGAGTCCGCCGTCGATCGCTGGATCGCCGACCCGCCCAGCTACCGCGCCGACAACGACAATCGCGACGCGCAAGCCGGACGTGGTCATGCAAGAGGGTGATGCACGGCGGGAGCCTGATCACATTGCGGCGAACGATAACGAGCCTGTCCTGCGGGCGGGAAAAGTCGATGCGGCGCTGACCCGCATCGCCGAGGCAATCGGTCGGCACATCGCCCGCGAGCATATCCGCACCCGCAATGCGGCGAATGACAATGAGCCATTTGCAAAAAATGCCCGGCCGCCAGAGCGTTGACCCTAAGGTCATCGCGCGCGACACTGTCTTACCCGGCCGAGTGGGCCTGCGCCCCGCCATTCGAAAGGAAGATATGATGATCCGCGCCGCGCTTTATGCCCGCTATTCCTCCGACCAGCAGAATGCGGCGTCGATTGGTGACCAGCTCAATCTCTGCCGCGAGCGCGCGGGACGCGAGGGCTGGCAGATCGTGGCGACCTATGAGGATGCCGCGATCTCGGGCGCAAGCATGATCCTGCGGCCTGGAGTCCAAAGGCTGGTCGCCGACGCTCAGGCGGGACAGTTCGATATCGTCATCGCCGAAGCGCTTGACCGCGTATCACGCGACCAGGCCGACGTCGCGACGCTGTTCAAGCATCTCCAGTTCGCGCGGGTGCCGCTGGTGACGCTCGCCGAGGGCGAGATATCCGAACTCCATGTCGGCCTCAAAGGCACAATGAACGCGCTGTTCCTGAAAGATCTCGCGAAGAAAACGCACCGCGGCTTGCGCGGTCGGGTCGAGAAAGGCTTTTCGGCGGGCGCCGTGGGTTATGGCTATCGCATGATCCGGCGTCTCGACAGTGAGGGTGAGCTCGTGCGCGGCGAGCGCGAGGTCGATCCGGCGCAGGCGCTGGTCGTCGAGCGCATCTTTCGCGAGTTTGCCGCCGGGAAAGGCCCTCGCGCCATCGCGCGCGATCTCAACGCCGACTCCATCTCCGGGCCTGCTGGAAAGGCTTGGCGCGACACCAGCATCCGCGGCGATGTGCGGCGGGGGACCGGCATCCTCAACAATGAGCTTTATGTCGGTGTTCGCGTCTGGAACCACAGGCATAGCGTGAAAGACCCAAGCACTGGCAAGGAAGTGACCCGCCTCAATCCTGAGACCGAATGGATCAGGAATGCAGTGCCAGAGCTGCGCATCGTCAGCGACGAACTCTGGCAAGCGGTCAAACGCCAGCAGCAGCTACTTGCCCGGCGCCATGTTTGGGTAAAAGAAGCGGCGCAGGCCCGCGCGCTGCACAGCGCACGGCGTCCCGCATATCTGCTTTCGGGGCTACTTGAATGCGGCACCTGCGGTGGTACCTATGCGATCGTTGTCGGCGACCGCTATGGCTGCGTCGGTCGTCATCGTAGCCACAACTGCACAAATAGCCGGACCATCCGGCGCGACGAACTTGAACGCCGGGCACTCGCGGGGATCGCGCACAGACTGGTATCGGCGGACAAGATCGAGGCGGCGGTGGCGGCCTATGCGGGGCATATAAACCATGCGAACCGCGAGCGGCGTATTGAGGCTGATGCCGATTCCCGCGCGCTCGCGAAGATCGACCGCGCGGTCGCGGGCATCATGGCGGCGATCGAGGACGGGCTGTATCAACCTGCCATGAAAGCCCGCATGGACGAACTCGAATGCGAGAAGCTTGCGATTACCGCCCGGTTGGCCGACGCGCCGCAGGACATTCCCGACATTCATCCGGGAATCGCCGAAATCTACAAGCGCAAGGTCGCGCAGCTCACGGAAACGCTCGCGGACCCTGAAACGCGCCTTGATGCGTCATCCGACATTCGCTCGCTGGTTGGCAAAATCGTGCTACATCCCGGCGACAAGCGGGGTAAGGTTCACGCCACTCTCCACGGGTCGCTGATCGGCATTCTCGACTTTGTGAACGACAACGCGCATCCCGATGCCAGCCGAGTTATAAAATCGGTGGCCTCGGGTTCGCGGGGGCGACGGGTTTCGTTATCAGGCCGCACCGGTCGCCTTTGGTGTCGCGGGGTCGGCGCCCCATTCGGTCCAGCTGCCGTCATAGACCGCGACATCGTCCTTACCGAGCAGGTGCGCGCCGAACGCCACGACGGTCGCGGTCATGCCGCTGCCGCAGGTGGTGACGAGCGGCTTGTCGAGATCGACCCCGGCGGCGTCGAACGCGGCCTTCAGATCGTCGCCCTGTTTCCAGGTGCCGTCGACGTTGAACAGCGCGCTGTGCGGCAGGCTGCGCGAATTGGGGATATGGCCCGGCGCGACGCCCGCGCGCGGGTCGCGTTCCTCGCCGGTAAAGCGCGCCGCAGGACGCGCGTCGACGACCTGTTCAGCGCCGCTGTCGACATTCGCCAGCATCTGATCCTTGGTCCGCACCGCCTTGGCATCACGCCACACGGTGAAGTGGCGGTGGCGCAGCGTCTGCTTGCCCATTTCGAGCGCGCGGCCCTCGGCCTTCCATTTGGCGAGGCCGCCGTCGAGCAGCGCCACATCGTGCGCGCCGAACAATTTAAGCAGCCACCACGCCCGCGCTGCGCTTTTCAGCGGGCTGTCGTCATAGAGCACGATGCGGCTGCCATCGCCGAGGCCCAGCGATTGCATGCGGCTGGCGAATTTTTCGGCCTGCGGCGCCATATTGTCGATGTCGCTCGACGGATCGGTCAGTTCGGCGAGGTCCATAAAGACCGCACCCGGGATATGCCCCGCCTCATATTCGGCGCGCGCGTTGCGGCCAGCGTCGTCCATGAATTTCGTCGCGTCGACGATCCGCAGGTCCGAAGCCCCCAGTTCGCGTTCCAGCCAGTCGGTTGAGACCAAGGCGTCCATGTCATGCTCCTGTTGCGACCGATCGGAACCTTGTTGTCCCTTCGCCGGCCATCCTGCGCTGCTCTTTCCGGGGAGGACAAGCCTATGCCCCGCCGTGCCCTTTTTCAAGCACGGAGGCGCTGTGCCTCAGCCAATGCTGCGCTGCAACAAGAATTCGGCCCTGCGGACGCCCGCGGGCGAATCTATTGAGCGCGTTTGATCGCGGTGGCGCGGACGCCGGGGCGGTCGACCAGATAGGTAGCGCGATCGAGCGGCAGCGGCGCCAGCTTGTCGCTGCCGCTCGTGCCGTGCTCGCGGCCCAGCACAAAGCTGCCGGCATTCTGGCCAAAGGCTTCACCCTCGCCATCCCAATGATAGGTCACATCGAGCGCGATCACCGGCACCAGCATCGGTTTGCCGCCGATCATCAGTGGCTCGATCGCCGCGCGCGGCAACATGACTTCGGTCGACAGTTCCTCGCCGGCACCGACCGCGAGGACCAAGTCATCGCGCAAGATGCTCCCGCCCGCGCCGTCGAAGAAGCGGCCGAGCACCGCCTCAGGCATCGCCGAACCCTGATTCAACGCGATGCGGACCATCAGCCCGGTTGCGGGCAGATTGCCCTGATTGAGCAGATTGAGCGCGAAGCCGACCGCGACATGATCGGGGGCGAAGCGGATGCTGCGGATGTCGAGCGCCATACCGATAATGGCGCGCTGTTCGGCCGCCGCGCGGATGACGAGCGGCGACGCGGGGCGCGGTTCCGTGGGCGAAATCGGGGAAACCGGAACCGCCGCAGGCGCGGGGCGCGGCGCAGGCGGCGTCGCAGCGCGCGGCGTCGGTGGTGGGGCGACAGGACGCGGTGCGTCGGCCACGGCATCGCCGGCCTGACCCGCTAGCGCCGGACGGCGGCGCCAATACCAGAGCCCGGCACCGAGCGCGGCAAGCACCGCGAGCGCCCAAGCCCAGATCGGCGTTTCCGCGGGCGCATCGGCCGGAGTGGCTGCAGGCGCTGCGACATCGCGTTCGGGCGCGAGCGCGCCGGCTGGCGCGGCAATGTCCGGCGTCGCCGGTTCCAGCGGCGGCAGCGCGGGGCCGGGCTGACCCGTTGGATCAGTAGCGGTTCCGGTCGCAGGCGACGCCGCGCGCGGTATGGTCGATGTCGGCGCGTCACGGCGAGCCGGGTTCGGCGTGGCCGTCGTCGCCGGCTGGGTCGGTGTCACGCGCGGCGGTGCGGGCGTGGGCGCGGGGGTCGGGGCAGGAGTCGGCGTGGCCTGCTGCGTACCGCGCCGTTCGTTCGGCGCGACCGGCGGCAGGCCGTTGTCGGACGGCCCCTGCACCCCGGGCGCGCGCCCCTCGTCGGCTGGGGGAAGGCGGAAGATCGACGACGGCGCCGGGGTCGGCGTTGCCGTATCCTGCGCGCGCGCGGGCGCGGCCCCCATCAGCGCAAGCATAAGCGCGACCAGCGGCAATCGCGCCGCGCTGCTTTGCCCGAAATTCCTGTCCGTCATTATGATTCTGCGATCCCGAAGCGTTGATTTTTGGCCGGCGCCGCTGAATTGACGCTGAACCCGGCCGATATCCCATCGGTGACAAAGGCCGCGCTGCGCCCTAGACGGTTTCCATGAGTGATTCCAGCCATCCCCCGCTCGCGCCCAAACATCTTGGCCAGTCGAGCGACCTTCCTGCCGCGCCCGAAGCCGCGGTGCTCGACTATGTTCCGAATCCGCGCGTTGGCGAACTCTATCTCGTGCGCTTCGCCGCGCCCGAGTTCACTTCGCTCTGCCCGGTCACCGGCCAGCCCGATTTCGCGCATCTGGTGATCGATTATGCGCCGGGCGAGACGATCGTCGAATCAAAGAGCCTGAAGCTGTTCCTCGGCTCGTTCCGCAACCATGCGGGGTTTCACGAGGATTGCACCGTCGGGATCGGTCGCCGCCTGTTCGATGAAATGCAGCCGCAATGGCTGCGCATCGGCGGCTACTGGTATCCGCGCGGCGGCATCCCGATCGACGTGTTCTGGCAATCGGGTCCGCCGCCGACGGGTCTGTGGCTGCCCGATCAGGGCGTCGCGCCCTATCGCGGGCGCGGATGAGATTTCATCTTTCCGTCACAATTTATTGACATTAGTGTCAACGATATGACCGCAGCCTCGCTCCCGCACGACCATCCGATCGCCGTCGGTTCCGACCAGATCGATTTCATGGGGCACGTCAACAACGCCCATTATCTGAGCTGGGTGCAGGAAGCCGTGCTGTCGCACTGGCGCCACATCGCGCCGCCCGATGCGGTCGCGGCGCATCTGTGGGTCGCGCTGAAGCACGAGATCACCTATCGCCGCCCCGCCTTCCTCGACGACCAGGTCATCGCGACGGTGATCCTGGAAAAGGTGCAGGGCGCCCGCGCCTTTTATGAGACAATCATCAAGCGCGGCGAAGATGTGCTGGCCGAGGTCAAATCGAGCTGGTGCTGCATTGACGCCGAGACGCTGCGCCCGGCGCGGCTGGCGAGCGACGTGATCGCGCGGTTTTTCCCGGCCGAAAAGGTCTAAGCCTCCGCAGCCGCAGCCGCTACTGCGTTAGGGGCTTACCGGGTCGTCGTCGCCATCGATGGCGAGCCAGATACCGCCGGCGATAATCGCCAGCCCAAGCAGGATCGCAACCCAGCTGCCGCCTTCCAGCTCATTCTGCCCTTCGGTGACCGACAACGCGCGTGCGCTGTCCATCGCGGGCGCAGCCGATGCGGCGACCGGCGCAGTGACGATCGACATGGCGGCCAGCGAAACCACCGCCTTCTTCAGGGAAATCATTGGCTAAGCTCCTTCAGCGAATGACAGGATACGCCGCTGACGGTTGCTTTGTTCCATCGGCCAGGGCCGTTCGTGCTGATTTCGGCTAAGCCGCCTCGAACCGGATCGGCAGCCGTTTCAATCCGCCGACGAACACCGACTCCACGCGCGCCGGTTCGCCCGTCAGTTCCAGGCTTTTGATCCGCGGCAGCAGCTCCTCCATCAATATCCGCATTTCCATCCGCGCCAGATGCTGCCCAAGGCAGACATGCGCGCCGAAGCCAAAGGCGATCTGCTGATTCTTTTCGCGATCGGGGTTAAACGCGAACGGATCGGCGAACACATCTTCGTCGCGGTTGGCCGAGACATAATTGAGCATCAGCCAGTCGCCGGCGCTTATGGTCTGGCCGCCGATCTCGACATCCTCTTTCGCGCTGCGCATGAAATGCTGGACCGGCGTGGTCCAGCGGATCGCTTCCTCGATCAGTCCGGCCTTGTCGGTCGCCGCGTCGCGAAAGCGCTCGAACAGCGCCGGATTCTTGGCCAGCTCCATAATCGCCCCCGCGGTCGAGGCGCTCGTCGTGTCGTGCCCCGCGGTCGCGACGATCATGTAGTAACCCGACATTTCACGGTCGGGGATTTGTTCGCCGTTGATCGTCGCGTTGGCGATCACCGTCGCAATGTCCTCGCGCGGGTTGGCGCGGCGATCGGCGGTCAGCGCGCCGAAATATTGGGTGAAGTCGGCGATGACATAATCGAGCATCGCGATCGCCTGTTCGGCGCTGGTGATCGCCTCGCGGCTGCGGTTCAATTCGGGGTCGGTCGGACCGAACAGCTGTTGGGTCAGCATCAGCATGCGCGGCTCATCCTCGGGCGGCACCCCCAATATGTCCATGATGACGCGCAGCGGATAATGCGCTGCGACGTCGCGGGCAAAATCGCAGATCCCGCCCTGCGCCAGCATGTGATCGACCGTTTCGCGCGCAATCTGGCGAATGCGCTCTTCGACGATCTTGAGATTCTTGGGCATGAACCAGCTTTGGGTCAGCAGCCGGTATTTCATATGATCGGGCGCATCCATCTGGACCAGCGAGCGGATCAGATGGCCGTCATTGTTCGGCGTCGCGGCGCGCGCCAGCGCCTCGCCGTCGCGGTTGGTCAGCACCGTCGGGCGAATGCCGTTGGCAAAACGCTGCGGGTCGCGGCTGATCGCCATGATGTCGGCGTGGCGGGTGACGAGCCAGAACGGATCATGATCATGGTTCTCGGCCACCGCGAGCGGCGCGTTGGCGCGCGCCCAGCTCAGCTGTTCGTGCAGCGGATCCCATTGGCCATATGCGACGGGGTCGACGACGGCGGCGGCTACCTCTCCAGGCAATATCGGTTTTGTCATGCAACCTATGCTGCCGCGATTCGCGATGGGAGTCGAGAGCTTAGACGCCGGCCAGTGGTTAAGCGGCTTGCGGCGCCCCCGCGGGCATTGCGATTGCCCATTCGGCGCGCGCCTTGCGGATCATCGCCTTCAGTGCATCGGCATTCTGCTGCCAAGCCGATGCGCTCGCGGGACTCCAGGCTGGACCCGCCACCAAGCCCAATTCCGCGACCGTCATATCGATTAAGGCGTCATATTCTGCGATCGGCAGCGCGCCATAATTGCGGTGAGTGAACACCAGTTCGGCGACGAGCGGCCACACCCAGCCCTCGCCTTTAGCCAGCCCGAACATCATCTGCAGCGTTTCGTCGGTCATCCGCCGCGATGCGGCATCGACCGAAATGAAGCTGGCGCGGCGCGCGGGATAGGTAGCGAAGAAGCGCTCGAACAGCGTTTGGCGGACGTCGATGCCTGCGTCGGCGACCGCGATCAGGCTCGCCTCCATCAGCGTAATATCACGATCCAACGCGAACATTCCCTGTTCGTCATCCCGGCGAAGGCCGGGACCTCAACGATGCCATCTGACGCGCCGGCGAGATCCCGGCCTTCGCCGGGATGACGGAAGAGAGGATGCGACAATTCATTTGAACAGGCTGCCCAATATCCCGCGCATCAGCTGGCCGCCCAGTTTGCCCGCGACCTGCCGTCCGATGCTCGTCGCGGCGGAACGCGCCGCCGATTGCACCATTTTTTCGGTCATCGACGGTTTGGCTGCCTCGCGCGCCGCCGCTGTTTCCAGCCGCAGCCGCTCTTTCTCTTCGGCGACCTTGCGCTTCGCCTCTTCCTTCGCGGCGATCGCCGCCTGCTTGTCGGCTTCGACCTGCGCCTTGGCTTCGATCGCGGCGGCCTGCGCCTGCTCAGCCTTGGCTGCGAGCAGTTCCTCGGCGCTCTCGCGATCGACCGCGGTGTCATATTTGCCCTCGACCGGCGAGATCGACTTGATGATCGCTCGCTCCTTGGCGTCGAGAGGCCCGGCGCGCGAGCAGGGCGGCTTGATCAGCGTGCGTTCGACCGGCGACGGTGCGCCGTCGGGCATCAGCAGCGAGACGAGCGCCTCGCCGACCTTGAGCTCGGTGATCTCGCGCGCAACGTCGACCTTGGGATTGGGGCGGAAGGTTTCGGCGGCGGCCTTGACCGCTTTTTGGTCGCGCGGGGTGAAGGCGCGCAGCGCGTGCTGGACGCGGTTTCCGAGCTGGCCCGCGACATCCTCGGGAATGTCGATCGGGTTCTGGGTGACGAAATAGACCCCGACGCCCTTGGAGCGGATCAGGCGCACGACCTGCTCGATCTTTTCGGTCAGCGCCGGCGGCGCATCGTCGAACAGCAGATGTGCTTCGTCAAAGAAGAAGACGAGCTTGGGTTTGTCGGGGTCGCCAATCTCGGGCAGCGTTTCGAACATCTCGCTGAGCAGCCAGAGCAGGAAGGTTGCGTAGAGCTTCGGGCTCGCCATCAGCTTGTCGGCGGCGAGGATGTTGACATAGCCGCGGCCATTGTCGTCACAGCGGATCATGTCCTGGATGTCGAGCGCGGGTTCACCGAAAAAATGCGCGCCGCCCTGACTTTCGAGGGTGAGCAGCTGGCGCTGGATCGTGCCGACGGTCGCCTTCGACACATTGCCATATTTTGTGGTGAGTTCGTCGGCATTCTCGGCGCACCAGACGAGCATCGCCTGCAAATCGCCAAGGTCGAGCAGCAGCAGATTCTGCTCGTCGGCGACGCGGAAGGCAATCGCGAGAACGCCCTCCTGCACCTCGTTGAGCCCCATCAGCCGTGCGAGCAGCAGCGGCCCCATTTCGGAAATGGTGGTTCGAATGGGGTGTCCCTGTTCGCCGAACAAGTCCCAGAAGATCACCGGATTGTCGTGGTACGCCCATTCGGTGTCGCCAATCTCGGCGGCGCGCGCTGCGAAAATTTCGTGCATCTTCGACATCGGGCTACCTGCCATCGCCATGCCGGCAAGGTCGCCCTTGACGTCGGCGACGAACACCGGGACCCCGATCGCCGAAAACCCCTCGGTCAGCCCCTGCAAGGTGACCGTCTTGCCGGTGCCGGTCGCGCCGGCAATCAGCCCGTGACGGTTCGCGCGCTTGAGCACCAGCGACTGGCGCGGCCCGTCCGGGGCTCCGCCGCCGCCCAGGCCGATATAAATCTCGCTTGCCGTGCTGACGTCGCTCACCCGCTGTCCTCCACTCTGAAACCTGTTCCCAAGGTCTAGAGCGGAGGGGCAGGAAATCAAGCGACGCGCGCTCAGCCCATGATGAAGGCGTTGAGCTTGTTGCCGTCGAGGTCGCGGAAATATCCGGCGTAAAAACCCTCGCCGCGCGGTCCCGGAGGACCTTCGCATGTTCCCCCATGCGCGAGCGCGATGTCATAGAGCCGCTGGACCTGTTCCTTGTCCTTCGCCGCCAGTGCGACCATCACACCATTGCCGACGCTCGCCGGATTGCCGTCGAATGGCTTGGTCAGCCCGATCCCGGCACCGCCATCGGCCTTGCCCCACGCGATGAAGCCATCATAGTCCATCATCCGCGGCACGCCCAGTTCGGCAGCGAGCGCGTCATATAAGGGCGCCGCCTTGGCCAGATCATTGGTGCCCAGCGTTACATATCCGATCATCATATCTCTCCCGACTCATTACTGAAGGAACATAATAAGAACATAAAATGAGTCGCGCAAAGAAAAAGGGCGCCGGACCCCAAGGTCGCGGCGCCCTTTCCTAAGGCTCGATTCGCGGGCGCTTATTTCTTGACGCGCACCGCGATGAAGGCCGACGGACCACCACGACGCAGGATTTCGAGCAGCACCGCATCGCGGCCCGCCTTCTTCGCGTCGGCGACC
>JAEMRT010000011.1 GCA_016463225.1 Sphingopyxis sp.
CCAGACGAGTGCGGGCCACCAAAAGACGGGGGTCAGCGGGCGCAACAGATCGGTCCGCTGCGACACCAGCCAGCCGATCATCGGCACCATCAGCAGGCAATGGGTAAAGGTCGAGCTATGCCACCAGATGCCCGCCATATCCGCGGCATCGCGCCAGAAGATCGCCAGAATGACCGCCGCGAGCAGCGCCAGCGCGCCCAGATGGCGTTGCCACAGCGTCATCCGACCAGACCCAGCAACTCGCCGAGCGGCACCAACCGCGCGTCCCAGCCATAGCGCGCGATCATCCGCGCCCGCGCCGCCTGCCCCATTTTCGCGGCGGCAGCGCGGTCGTCGAACAGCGAACTCACCGCCGCGGCCATGCCCGCGGCATCGTCGGCGACCAGCAGATGCTCGCCGGGGGTCGCATCAATGCCGGTCGCCGCGGCAGCACTCGCCACCACTGGCCGTGCCATCGCCATCGCCTCGAGCAATTTATTCTGCACCCCGCGCGCCAACAGCAGCGGCGCGACCACCGCATCCGCAGCGGTAAGCCAGGGCCGCACGTCGGGAACCTCGCCGGTCACGATCACGCCCGGCAGCTTCGCGAGCGCGCGTACCTCATCGCTCGGCGCCCGCCCGACGATCGCAAAACGCGCCGCCGGGTGCTGCTGACGGATCAGCGGCAGGATGTCGGCGGCGAACCAGCGCACCGCGTCGACATTGGGGCGATAGTCCATCTGGCCGGTAAACACCGCCAGCGGTCCCTCGCCCGCATCGACCGGGTCAAATGTCAGCGCCGGATCGAACCGTTCGGTGTCGATGCCATTCTCGACCGCACGAACCTTGTCGGATCCCAGCCCGCTGCGCGCGTGAAACAGCGCCGCCTCGGCCTCGCTGACGAACAGGCTTGCATCGACACGCCCCGCCACCGCAGCCTCATAGGCGCCGAGCACCCGCGCCTCGCGCGCATGCACCCAATGCAGCGGCTGGCGCTTGTCCTGCTCGGCATAGGTGGCGAATTTGGCCGAATCGACATCAACAAAATCCATCAAAACCGGCCCGTCAAAACCCGTGGGCAGATATTGCGCCATCTGGCCCGAAAAGCCGACGATATGGGTGATGGACCCGCCGCGAACCAACGCATCGACATGGCGCGCAAGCGCGGCATTTTTGAACAGCCGGTTCGACACCGGCTCGCCGCGCAACACCGCCTGCGCCAGCGCCACCGGGCGAGACACGTTGCGCACTTCGATCGCCAAACTCTTACAAAGCGGTGCCATCTTGTCGCGCGCGATGGCCGCATCCTGCTCATTGTCGGCAAGTGCGGCAACATGCACCGGCGCCAGTTTCGCCAGCGCCTCGAACATATGCCAGCTGCGGATCCGGTCGCCGCGGTCGGGGGGCCAGGGCGCGCGGTGCACGAGGAACAGGATTTCGGGCATTACCGCTCTCCGTCATTGCGAGCGAAGCGAAGCAATCCAGAGCGGTTTACGCCACTCTGGATTGCTTCGCTTCGCTCGCAATGACGCTGGGTCTGATAACAACCGCCTCTACCCCAATCCGCGCGCGATCAGCGGCCCGATCCAGTTCGCCGCCCACAACGGCAATTTCTTCCACAGATCGACTTTCAGCCGATATTTGGCGCTGTTCGGATTGGTGTCGCGCGGCGCCTCGCCCGGCGCCAGCCAGCGCGCATAGACCAGCGGCTGCGGCTCGAAGCCCCAGTTCTTCTTGTAACTATACGGCCCCGTCCCAACCTTTGACCGCCCAAAGTCGAACCGTGTGCAACCCTTGCCCCGCGCATGGCGCATCAGCGCGAAATACATGAGTTCATTGGCGCGGAGCCGCCGTGCATCGGCAGTGCCCCCGCCCCAATAGGGCATCACCGTACCGCGCCAATACAGGCTGAGCACGCTTGCGACGGGACGCCCGTCCTGCCGCACGGTCAAAATATCGGCATCGTCGCCGAACGCATCGAGCACCGCGTCGAACAGCGCCTTGGGAAACACCGGCGTCCCGAGATTGCGGACGCTGGTCGCATAGACATGATAATGATCGCGCCGCTCGTCCGCAACGCGCCCGCTGGTGACGGTCAATCCGCTCTCCAGTACCTTGCGCACCTCTGCGCGCTGCTTGCGCGGGATCGCGAGTAGTTCGGCATCGTCGTCGCTGGCGAGGTCGCGCGCAAAACCGGCATAGACACCTTCCTCGCATCGCCAGCCTTCGCCATCCGGCTGCGGCCCGCCGCGCAGTTCGACCGACGGCACTCCGAGCGATTGCGCCATCGCCGCCGCGCCATCGGCCAACGTCACTGCAACCGCCGGATCATCAGCCAATATGCCGCCATCCACCGCAAACCCGCTGCCGACCAGCGCCTGCCCGAATAGCGGCGAGCGGACATGATGCAGCGGCAACAATCCGGTCAGCGCCCCGCCTGCATCGCGCGCGACGACCGGATGGCAGACATGCCCCGTCGCCCTCGTGATCGCCTCACACCAAGCTCGGCTGTGAAAGGGCGTCGCATCAGGATGCGCCGCGACATGGGCGTCCCACGCCGCCGCGTTGGACAGCGGCGCGCCGGAAAAACCATCCTTCACCGGACGGATCGGCGCATTCACGCCGCCGCGCGCCACGGCTGCGCGCGGTCCTGCTGCGCGGGGAGCAGCGCGTCGGCGCGCGTCCATTCGAAATCAGCGAGCAGTTTCTTCAGTTTACCAGCCATCGCCGACAAGCCGCTGTAATGGCGGATTTTGGATTTGATCGGCGCATCGGCGACGCGCGGCTGGCCGGGGTCGATTTCCCACGGGTGGAAATAGAGGATCGCCGGATGCCCCTCTTCATTCATCCGCGCGATCGCCCAGCGCGTGAAGCCGTAGGGCAGCATCCGCATGAAGCCGCCGCCGCCTGCCGCGAGGGTGCGCCCGGCAAAGCGCGCCGTCGTCACCGGCCATTCGACCAGATCGCTATCGGGCAGCGGCCGCCACGCATGGCGCGGGCTTTGCGGCCAGCCATAATGGTCGTGGACCACCGGCGCGACGCTCGACGAATAGGCATAGCCCTGTTCGGCGAGCACCGCGTGCGCCCAGGGCGTGCGCGTATCGACCGAAAAACTCGGCGCGCGATAACCGCGCACGGCGACCCCTCCCAGATCCTCCAGGATTGCCTGCGTCTGCTTGAGGTCCGCGGCAAATTCATCGGCGGTCATGTTGAACACGCGCTTATGGTCATAGCCATGGCTCGCGAGTTCATGCCCCGCCCCGATAATCCGCTTGATCAGCGCCGGATAGCGCTCGGCGACCCAGCCGAGCGTAAAGAACGTCCCCTTCGCCCCCGCATCGGCGAAAATCTGCAGCACCGCGTCGCAATTCGCCTCGACCCGGCACTCGAGCGTCGGCCAGTCGGCGCGGTCGATCGTGCGCTCAAAGGCGCCGACCTGGAACCAGTCCTCGACATCGACCGACAGGCCGTTCTGCATCGTTTTTCACCTTCATCGGCAGATTAGCCGATTTTGCGTCCGCTGTCAGGCCGCCCAGGTCCGCGATGTCGCGGGGTTCGGCGCATTCCCGGGATCGCGCTCGACCCATTCGATCAGCAGGTCGAGCACGCGGCGCAGCGCCGCATCCTGTTCGACCAGCCGCGTCTCGAGCGACGCGATCTGCGCTTCAAGCGCCGCAAGCTGCGCGGGGTCGACCGCCGGGGCGGTCGGCACTTCGACCGCAGCTTCGGGAGTCACCTCAGCCGCGACGCGCGCGGGCTCGGCAAACGGCGGGCGTCCGTCGGCGGCGCGCTGCGGCCATTCGAGCGCGGTTTCATTGGCCGGCGTCGGCGCGGCAATGGGCGTCGGCCTCGGCGCGACCGCGGCGGCGGCGGCAGCCACGACCTCCTCGACCGGCAGCGGCGCCAGCGTCGATGCGTCGATGCCGCGGTCGGCTTCGATCTCGGCGACCACAGAGCGGACATTCTGCGCGGTGATGCGGGTCATCTGTTCGACCGCACCGTACAGTAGCAGGCGGCTGACCAGCACGTTGAGCTTGCGCGGCACGCCCTCGCTATAGTCGAAAATTTCCTCGAACGCGTCGGGGCTGAAGCTCGGGTTGCCCGTCCAGCCGACCTTGCCCAGCCGGTGGAGGATATAGGGCTCAACCTCCTCGGGCTCCATCGGGTCGAGGTGATGCGTCGCGATCACTCGCTGGCGCAACTGCTCCAGCGTCGGCGAATGGAACAGGGTCTGGCGAAACTCGGGCTGGCCGAGCAGGAAAATCTGCAGCAGCGAATGGCCGCCAAGCTGGAAGTTCGACAGCATGCGCAGCTCTTCGAGCGCCGAGATCGCGAGATTCTGTCCCTCGTCGACGACCAGCAGCGTGCGTTTCCCCGCGCGCGCCTGTTCGCGCAGATATTGCTCCATCGAGCGCAGCAATTCGGCCTTGCTCTCGCCTTCCCATGCGATCCCGAATTGTTCGGCGACGAGGCGGAGCAGGTCATCGCCCTCGACCTGCGTCGACACCAGCTTGACCGCGGTCAGACGGTTGGGATCGATCGTGTTCATCAGATGCCCGACCAGCGTCGTCTTGCCCGCGCCGACGTCGCCGGTGATGACGATGAAGCCTTCGCCCTGCGCCAGACCATAGCCCAGATAGGACATCGCCTTGCGGTGCGTCCCGCTTTCAAAATAGAAATGCGGGTCTGGCGTCAGCTGGAACGGACGCCCGGTGAAACCATAGAATTGATCGTACATCGCAATATTCCCGTTGGCCTGGTCAGAAGTTGTAGCGCAGTCCCACCAAAGCTGAACCAATAAGCTGGCTGTTGAAGCCGTCCTGATCAAAGGCGTTGAGGCTGGCCGCCGCGGTCCCGGTCAGGCCGCGCCAGAACCGCCGTGCATAGGCCGCCGACAGCCCCGCCGACTGGACGTCGCTCGCCCCCGGCGCGCCATTGTCGAAATAATTGACGTAACCCGACAGGCTGAGGTCCGAATCGACGTCGAGCTGACGCCCCGCCGACAGGAACAGATAATAGCTCTCGTCCTTGATGCCGTTGAGGTTCGCGATCGGCGACAGCAGCGGCGCGAGCAGCTTGCGCTGGTCGTAACCGATCCCGACGCCATAGTTCCACCCCGCATAGCGCGAAGAGATCGTCGCCTGCACCCCGCGGCTGCGATATTGCGCCGAGGTTGCGTTGCCGAGCTGGTTGTTCAGGCACCCGCCACCCTGCTGTCCGAACACGCACGGGTTGATCGTCCCGCCGATCGGGTTGCGCGTCGGGTCGAACTGCGTCGGCAGCGCGGCAAGCCCGCCCGACAGACCCCGACCCAAGCTCGACAGCCCGTCATAAACGCCGACCTGAACCGTCGTCGCATGGTCGGCGCGATAGGAAAAGCTGCCGGTATAGATGGTGTCGCCATAACGGCGCCCGACGCGAGCGGTCATCGAAGTGCGGCGGCTCGGTTGCCACATCACCCCGGCGTCCCAGATCAGACCTTCGGTGTCGAACGACAGCTGGCGCGGGGTCGATTTGTCGGTGATGAAGCGGCCATTCGCATCGCGCACCGGCACGCCGCCCGCACCCACGACCGGATTGCGCTGACCGATCTCGATATCCTCATAACCCACGCCGCCGAGCAGCGCGACGGTCGGACCGATCGGCATCGTCACATCGGCGCGGGCATATTTGCCCTCGAAACGCTGGTCGAGCTGGCTCGCATCCTCGCGTTCATAGCCGCCCGACAGCTGCCAGCCGAAAGGCAGGTCGCCGGGGCGAGCGCCGACGCTGGCCCACGCGACATGGTTGGTCGAGCTGTCGAAAATATCCTGCGGCTGCGAACCGGGCGACAGAATCGCCGGTTCGTCGACGTCGACTTTGGTATAGCCGAAGCGGTAACCGGCGCCGACATCAAGCCCGCCGATGCGACGCGCAAAGGTCGGCCCTGCGTAAACCGAGTAGAGGTTCGCGACATTGCTGGCGTTGCCGATGAACAGGCCGCTATCGGCGCCCTGCCCGTCAGTGCGAGTACGCGTGGCAAGCGCGCCGCCCTCGAGATTGAGACCGCGCGCGGCTTCGATCCGGCCGCGAGCCAGTCCGCTGATCGTATCGGCATCGCCAAGGTTGCCGTTCCAGCCAAAGCGATGTTCATAGCGCAGCGTCGCCGCCAGTTCGGCGCGGGTGGTCACGATCGCGGCATCAATGCCGACTGCGACGTTGGTATAGGTCAGGACGTCGCCGCCATTCTTCAGATCGGCGGTCAGCACCTGACCGACCTCCAGATAGGGGCTGACATCGACCTGCCGCTGCGCGCGACGCCCCTCGGCGCGCTTCGCGGCGCGGCCCGGTTCGGGCTTGGACGCCCCGGTCGTCGACGCGTCGCCGCTGCCCGATCCGGGATCGCCCGAAAACTGGGCATGCGCGCCCGTCGCCGTCCCCGCGAGCAGCAAGCTCGCGAGCACGCCGACATGACGCAGGGTGGTGGTGGTGCGCATCACGCGCCTCCTCGTCCATAATAGGTGCCGAAACGGCGGCCGCCCGGCGAATATTTCACGCCGTTGAGGAGCAGCTGGATATGCGGACACGCGCCCATCAGGCCGATCGCGTCGCGTAGCGAAGATTCGAGTGTTTCGTCGGCGCGCACGACCATGATCGTCTGGCCGACATGGCCGGCAAGCACCGCGGCGGGCGACGCCGCCAGCACCGGCGGCGAATCGATAATCAGGATGCGCCCCGGCACGCCCTGTTCGAGCTGCGCCAGCAACGCATCGGTCCGTGCCGACGCGAGCAGTTCGGTGTCGTGCATATGCCCGGTACCCGCCGGCATGACCTTAAGCCCCGGAATATCGGTCTGGATCAAACAATCGCCCAGCGGCAGATGCGCATCGGCGAGCGCGTCCATCAGCCCCGGACCATCCTCCAGCCCCAAGGCTTCGAGCACGCTCGGCTTGGCGATATCGGCGTCGATCAGCAGCACGTCATGATCGGCCTCGACCGCCAGACTGAGCGCCAGATTGACCGCCGAGAAAGTCTTGCCCTCACCCGGGTTCGCCGATGCGATCAGCACGCGGTGGCCGCGCGGCAGGATCGGGCGGTTGCCGACGCCGCCGAAATTGCGGATCAGCTCGCGCTTCACGATCCGATATTCTTCAGAAATGCCCGTGACCGGGGTGCCGGGTACGATCATGCCGCGCGACGCGAGCCGCGCGCGGTCGATCGTTCCCTGCCGCGCCGGAACAATCGCTGGGGCCGCCTTGGCAATCTCCTTGCGCGGCGACGGCTTTGGCGTCGGCGCCGTTTCGACCGCGGGTGCGGCCTCGACGACGGGGTCGAGGCTTTCGGGCGGCAGAACTTCGGCGACAGGTTCCGCCTTGACCTTCCGCGCCTTTTTGGGCGGTTCGGGCGGCAGGCTCGACAGGTCGATCGTCGGCGCATTGGCGGCGGGATCGAGCCCGAACATATCGGCTGCGCGTTCGAGGAGCGAGGGCGGGCGCTTGACTTTGCGTTGGTCGTTCATGTCATCGTCCCCCGTCACGCAACCATGCCGCGCTGGATGAATTCGGCGACCAGCAACAGGGCGTAAAGGCCGACCAACGCCCCCCCGCCGCTCGCCAGCCACACCAGTTTCTTGCGCCGTTCGACATGCCGTTCGGGGGTCACCACTTCGGTGATCGATCCGATCACCGGCAAGCCGCTGGCGCGCTCCAGCTTGGCCGCGGTGGCATAGCTGGCGCGCACCTGACCGAGGCCAAAGGCCACGCCAATGCCCCCGCCGATCCCGGCGAGCAGCACGAGGGTCAGGAACAAAGGCCGGTTGGGTGCGGCGGGGCTCGTCGGTTTGGTCGGCGGGTCGAGCAATTCGATCTTGATCGCGTCGGTTTCGGTCTGCACGTCGCCGCGCATCCGCACCTGCTCGCGCTGGCCCAGCAGCTTGTCATATTGCGCCTTGAACGCGGTATATTCGCCGTTGATCCGGTCATATTCGGCGGCGATCCCGGGGTTCTGGATCTGCTGCGACGTGATGCGGGTGATGTCGCCGGTCAGTTGCGCCTTGCGCGCGTTGAGCGCGCTGACCGTCGCCTGCCGCTCGGCACGCATCGCCGCGAGCGAGGCGTAGGCCGGGTTCTGCGAATTACCACCACCGCCGCCGCCCGTACCTTCACGGTCGGCCATGGCTTTCAGCGAAGCGATCTGGCTTTTCAGCGCAATGACGTCGGGATGCGCGTCGGTCAGCCCGCGCGCGCGCATCGACGACAGTTCGTTCTGCGCGCCGGCCAGCTGCTGCCGCGCGACGCCGCCGCCGACGCTGCCCATGCCGGCGACATTGATCGTCGCGGGGGTCGAGGAAAGCTGGCCATTCGCCGCCGCAAGCTGCGCCTGCGCCGAGATCAGCTGCGAATCGATCTGGCCCAGTTCGGCGCGCGCCGCATCGATGCGCTGCGCCGGCGAACCCGAGCCGCCGGGGATCAGGCCGATGTTCTGCGCCTCGAATGCCGCCCGGCGCGCTTCGACTTCGCGCAGCGCCTTTTCGCGATCGGCGATCTGCGCATCGAGGAATTTCAGCCCCTCGCGCGCGTTCATCCGCCCGCCGCGCAGCTGATCGTCGCGGAACACGGTGATCAGACTGTCGAGCACCCCCGACGCCAGCTTGGCATTGTCGGCGTCGGACAGGCTGCCGACCCCGACGCTCGAGGTAATTTCAAAGATATTGTCCTGCTGCGGGATCACCTTGATGCTCTTTTGCAACATCGCGACCGCACCGGCCTTTTCGCGTTCGCCTGCGCCTGCGGGAAGCAGCCCGGTGGTCGCGGCGACCTTTTCCAGATTGCGCGCGCTGGTCAGCGTCTCGCGGATCTGGTCGATCTGCTGGCGGCCGCCATAGGATCCACCCTGCGGATCGTCGGGCAGGATTTCGTTGACGTCGACGAGCAGCCGGGCGCGCGAATCATACCGGTTGGGGATCGACGCGATCGCCAGCCAGCCGAGGATGCAGATGCCCCACGCCACCGCCAGCACGAGCCACCGGCGCGTCCAGACGCTGTGCAGCGCCACCCGGAATTCGTCGTAAAGGCTGGTCATCGGTTGCGGTCAATCCTTGGGAGATGGGTTCACGGGCGGCCGGTCTGGATCAGAACATGCTTTCGGGGATGATGATGACATCGCCGGGCTGCAACCGCACATTGGCCTTGATATCGCCGCGCTTGATCAGGTCATTCAGCCGCAGGCCGAATTCCTGCTGCTTGCCGCTGCCCTTGTCGAAACGGACGAGTCGTGCCTTGTTTCCAGCCGCATATTCGCCCAGCCCGCCGACTGCAATCATTGCATCGAGCACGGTCATGTTGGCGCGAAACGGAATAGACGCCGGTTTTTCAGTCGCACCGACGACGCGCACCTGCTGCGAAAAGGTGCTGTTGAAGGTGGTGACGATGACGCTGACGATCGGGTCGGTGATATATTGGCTCAGCTGGAGTTTGATGTCCTGTTGCAACATCGTCGGGGTCTTGCCGACTGCGGGCATATCGGTGATCAGCGGGGTGGTGATCCGCCCGTCGGGCCGCACCTGCACCTTGCCGCCCAGTTCGGGATTGCGCCACACGAAGATCTGCAGTTCGTCGAGCGGCCCGATGATATATTCCTCGCCCGGGCCTTCCTGATTCTGGACAAAGTTCGCGCTGGGCAGTTGCGGCGCGCTGCTGCCACCGCTGGCGCAGCCGGACAGCGCGGTCGCCGCGATGCCACAGACGAGCGCGGCGCGGGCGACACGAAGCGAAGGGAACGAAGCCATAATCAATCAACCTTTCGAGCCGCTGCCGATCGCCGCAGCCCAATTCGCCGCGACGACAGACATTGCGTCAGCCTCGTCCTTGCGCAAAAAGGGTGAACATACCGTTAGTCTTGCAAAAAGTTTGACTAGCACAGTGGTAAAACTGTCCCGATAAGGAACAGCTTTGGCATCCTCAGACGAGCATCTCGCGCGCCGGCCCCTGCCCCAGGAAGGTGGCCGGGCTGGCGCTGGCACCATAGGCCCCCGCCTGGAAGATCGCGATCAGATCGCCAACATCGGCGCGCGGCAGCGCAACCTGATCGCCCAGCCGATCGAGCGGGGTGCACAGGCATCCGACCACCGAGACGGTCTCGACCGGCTCGCTACCGAATGCGTTCGCGACCGCGACCGGATAGTTGCGGCGGATCACCGTCCCGAAATTGCCACTCGCCGCCAGCTGGTGGTGCAGCCCGCCGTCGGTGACCAGAAACGTTTCGCCATGGCTCGTCTTGCGATCGACGACACGAGTCAGATAGACCCCCGCTTCGGCGACCAGCCACCGCCCCAGCTCCATCGCAAAGCGGCTCTCCGTCAGCACATCAGTTCGCGCGGCCAGCGTCTCGCCCAGCGCCGCACCGACCGCCATGGCATCAACCGCCTTGTCGCCCGGAAAATACGGCACCCCCATTCCGCCGCCCAGATTGACCAGCGGCGGCGTGGCGCCAATCGCGTCCGCCAGCCGCGCCGCCAGCGCCACCGTCTGCGCCTGCGTATCGGCGATCGCCGCGGCATCAAGCGCCTGCGATCCCGCGAAAATATGGAAGCCCTGCCAGTCGGACCCAGCCGCGATCAGCCGACGGACCAGCGCCGGCACCTCAGCGGCATCGACCCCGAATGGCTTGGCGCCGCCGCCCATCTTCATCCCCGATCCTTTGAGGTCAAAGTCGGGATTGACCCGCACCGCGAGCCGCGGCGTCACCCCGATCCGTGCCGCGATCGACAGCGCCCGCGCCGCCTCGCCCGCCGATTCCAGGTTGAGCGTCGCCCCCGCGACGATCGCCGCTTCCAGCTCGCGGTCGCGCTTGCCGGGCCCGGCAAAGCTGATGTGCGCCGCCGTCATGCCGCTGTCGATCGCGGCCTTCAGTTCGCCCCCCGACGCGACGTCGAACCCGTCGACCAGCCGCGCCATGAAGGCGAGCAGCGGCGCATAGGGGTTCGCCTTCATCGCAAAATGGAGCTGCACTTCGGCCGGCATCGCGGCGCGCCATTCGGCGACCCGTGCGGTCAGCATCGCGCTGTCATAAACGAACAACGGCGTATCGCCCGCCATGTCGGCGAGCGCGTCGGCGCGGTCGCCACCGATCAGCAGCATGGCGTCGTCATCGGCGGCAAAACCGGGCGGGATCGGACCGTGCGGCTTCATGCCGCCACCTCCTGCGCCCAATCGGCGGCAATCGCTACCCGGTCGAGCTTGCCATTGGGATTGCGTGGCAGTTCGCCCCGCCATTCGATCGTCTGCGGCTGCATGAAATTGGGCAGGTTCTGGCGCAGATAGGCGTTCAGCCCCGCTGCGTCCGCAACCCCGTCCTTGCCGCGCACGATCAGCACGATCGCCGCGCCAAGCCGCGCATCGGGCACCCCGAACGCCACCGCTTCATAAATCAGCCCCGACGCCACCGCGACATCCTCGACCTCGGTCGGGCTGACGCGGTTGCCCGCGGTCTTGATCATCGCGTCGTCGCGCCCGACGAAATAGAGCAGATGGTTGGCATCGCGGCGCACCGTATCGCCCGACCACACCGCCATTCCGCCATAGCGCGACATCCGCGGCGCAGGTCGAAACCGCTGCGCGGTGCGCTCGTCGTCCTGCCAATAGCCCTTGGCGACCAGCGGCCCGCAATGCACCAGCTCGCCCGGCTCCTCATCGGCGGTGATCGTCCCGTCGGGCCGGCACACCAATATCTCGGCATGCGGGATCGCGCGGCCCATCGAGGTCGGATGATCGGCAACATATTTCGGTTCGAGATACGTCGATCGAAACGCCTCGGTCAGCCCGTACATCGGATAGATGTCGGCGTTCGGGAAAGTTGCCCGCATCGCGTCGATCAGCGACGGCGTCAGCGCCCCGCCGCTGTTGGTCAGCCGTTTCAGATATGTCGCCGCCTCGGCGGGCCAGTCGCTCTCGACCAGCTGCACCCACAAGGGCGGCACCCCCGCCAGCGTCGTCGCGCGGTGCCGCGCCACCGCCTTCACGACGTCGCGCGCGGTCAGATAATCGAGCGGCGCCACCGCCGCGCCCGCGTACCAGCTCGAAAGCAGCTGGTTCTGCCCATAATCGAAACTCAGCGGCAACACTGCGAGCACCCGGTCGTCGGGCGTCATCTTCAGATAGGACGCAACGCTCTCGGCCCCCAGCCACAAATTGGCATGGCTAAGCATCACGCCCTTCGGCCGCCCGGTCGACCCACTGGTATAGAGGATCGCCGCCAGATCGTCGGGCCCGGCAAGAGACGGCGGCAGCCCCAGCCCGTTCGCATCGACCGCCGCCTCGGCGACCGTCAAATCCTGCACCGCACAGCCCGCGGGCCGTGCATCGCCCAGCATCTCCGCCCGCGCCGCATTGGTGACAAGCAGCCTCGCCCCGCTGTCGGCCAGGATATGCGCGACCTGCGGCCCCTTGAGCAGCGGATTGACCGGAACATGGATCAGCCCGGCGCGCGCCGCCGCCAGCGGCATCAGGCACGCGAGACGCGTCTTCGCGCTCCAGCTCGCCACCCGCTCGCCCGGTCCACCCGCCTGTTCCAGCAACCACGCCGCGAGCCGCCCGACGCCGGCATCGAGCTGCGCAAACGTCATGACCGTGTCACCGATCAGCAGCGCAGCCGCCTCCGGCGCGCCGCAGCGGGCGAGATGATCGATCGGTCGCGAAGATGGCTTTTCGGGCTTGGTCATCGGCTGTTAGGAGTAGAGTGATAGAGGGCGACACCATGCAAGGAAACGGTGAAGATCACGCTAATGATGAGCGATTGCCCGCCGCAGCGCGCGCGGCGGGCTTCGCCTCGCCCTTCGATCGCGCGGCGTGGTTCGACCTGCTCGAAGCGCATGGCTTTGCCGGGCAGGGCCGGATCGACACGCACGGCCGCGCGGGCGCGACGACCGCATGGCTGCCGCTTCGCACCGAAAAGCCGGGCGACGTCGCAGGCCTCACCAACTGGTACAGCTTTGCCATCCGCCCGCTCTACACCGGCGACGGCGACCGCAACGCCGCCTTGCGCGCGCTCTTCCACAACCTCCGCCGCTCTGCGGCGCACCTGACGCTCTATCCCGTCAGCACCCCGGACGACCTCACCGCCGCGCTCCGCACCGCAGGCTGGTGGGTCAAAGCCACCCCCGCCGGCGACCGCCACTGGCTCGACCTCGGCGATATGGACCACGACGCTTGGTGGGCCAGCCGCCCCGGCGCGCTGCGCAGCACCGTCCAGCGCAAGGCGAAAAAGGGCGTCGT
Organism: Sphingopyxis sp.; assembly: GCA_016463225.1. GTDB lineage: Bacteria > Pseudomonadota > Alphaproteobacteria > Sphingomonadales > Sphingomonadaceae > Sphingopyxis. The sequence continues at coordinate 13,230 of JAEMRT010000011.1, forward strand.
CGATATCCAGCTGCTCACCGCCTTCGACGATGGCAGCTGGGCCGCCTATGAACAGATTTATGCCGCGAGCTGGAAACCCGAGGAAGGCCATCCCGCACTGCTCCGCGCCTTTGCCGAGGCCGAGAGCGCGGGCGGCCGCCTGCGGATGGGGATCGCGCGCATCGACGGCATCCCCGTCGCCGCGCAATATTGGACCGTCGAGGACGGCACCGCCTTCATCCACAAGCTCGCGCATGTCGAGGACAGCCTGAAAGCCTCCCCCGGCACGCTGCTCTCCGCGGCGCTGTTCCGCCATGTTATCGAGATCGACAAGGTGAAGCGCGTCGATTTCGGCACCGGCAACGACGGCTACAAGCGCGACTGGATGAACCGCCACGACCCGCTGTGGCGGATCGAGGCTTTCAATCCGTCGCGCCCCGCGGCATGGGGACCGGCACTCAAGGCCTTTGCCCGCACCCTGCTGAGGAAAGAATCGTGACCGAGCCCGATACCGTCGACGCCACCCTCCGCGCCTTGCTCGCCGATGTGCTCGGTTTGGGCGAAGACCGCGCCGCCGCGCTGACCGCCGACAGCGGCCTGTTCGGCGCGCTGCCCGAGTTCGACTCGATGGCGGTCGCGACGGTGCTGACTGAGATGGAGGATCGCCTCGGCATCCTCATCGACGATGACGAGATCGACGGCGAAATCTTTGAAACCTACGGCAATTTGCTCGTCTTCTCGCTGCGCAAGGTCGGCGAGTGATTGCCGCAATCTACTTCCTTTTGCTCCCCCGCGAAGGCGGGGGTCCATCTCCGGTCGGCGCGATTTCGAACCGGCAGGTGATGGATCCTCGCCTTCGCGGGGACACACGGCCTGCTTAAGCTATGGCTGAGCATTGCTTCCACCTCGAACCCACCGGTGCCCCGCGCGCCACGATCCTGTTCGTCCCGCCGCTGTTCGAGGAAGCCAACCGCACTCGCCGCACGCTTGTCCTCGCGATGCGCGCACTCGCCGCCGATGGTTTCGCGGCGCAGCTCCCCGACCTCCCGGGCCAGAACGAAAGCCTCGTGCCGCTCGCCGAGGTCGATCTTGCCCGCTGGCAAGATGCATTCACCGAAGCGGCGGCAACCATCGATGGCCCGCTCGTTATCGCCTCGCTACGCGGCGGCACGCTGATCGACCACCGCCCAAAAGCCGCCGCATGGTGGCGCCTTGCCCCGGTCAACGGCGCCTCGCTGCTCCGCACCCTGATGCGCGCGCGGGTTGCTGCGGATCGTGAGGCGGGGCTGGCGTCGTCGCTCGACAGCCTTCAAACCGAAGCCGCCACCGCGCCGCTGCTCCTCGCCGGCAACCGGCTCTCCCCGGCCATGATCGCGCAGCTCGGTGCCGCCGAAACCCAGCCCGTCGCCCCGCTCCGCACCGTCTCTCTGGGCAGCGGCGCCGACGCCATCACCGGCACACCCCTGTGGCTGCGCGCCGAACCCGGCGAGGATAAGGTGATGGCCGAGGCGATCGCCGCCGACATTGCCGCATGGAGCACGACATGCGGCATCAGCTGACCTTTCCCTGCGAAGGCGCCACCCTCGCCGCGACCCTCGACGAAGCGCCGGGCAGCACCGGCCTGCTCATCGTCTCGGGCGGCAATGAGATCCGCAGCGGCGCGCATCGCGGCATGGCGATGCTGGCCGCGCGCATTGCCGCAGGCGGTCACCCCGTGTTCCGCTTCGACCGCCGCGGCATCGGCGACAGCGAGGGCGAAAACACCGGTTACGAAAGCAGCGCCCCCGACATCGCCGCCGCGATCGCCGCCTTCCGCAGCACCGCGCCGCAGCTTACCCGCATCATCGCCTTCGGCAATTGCGACGCCGCCAGCGCGCTGCTGCTCCACCAGCCGCTCGCGCTCGACGGCCTGATCCTCGCCAATCCGTGGGCCTATGAAAACGACGACAGCGAAGAAACCGACGAACCCGCGCTGCCCCCCGCCGCAGCGATCCGCGCACGCTATCTGTCGCGGCTGACCGACCCCAAAAGCCTGCTCCGGCTGCTCAAGGGCGAGATCGACGTCAAAAAGCTGGCCCGCGGCCTGTCGGCGCTGGGGCGCCGCACCGCGCCTGCCGCACCCGACAGCCTGCCCGCGCACCTCACCGCCGCGCTCGTCGCCCTGCCCGTGCCCGCCACGATCCTGCTCGCCACCGGCGATCGCACCGCACAGGCGTTCCTCGCCAGCTGCGACCCCGGTACCGTTCCGATCGAGCGCCTCGCCAGCGCCTCGCACAGCTTCGCAGGCGACGATGCCGAATGGCTCGCCCAGAGAATCCTGAACGCGTTGGGCCGGGAAAGCGCCGGCTAGTTGGCGTCATCCCGATGCGCCAGAAAGATTGCGGGATCGAGATCGATCCGCGTGATCTGCCGGTCCTGAACCCCAAAGCCGATCCGCGCGACCGGTTCTTCGGTTTCGCCGTCGCGGCAGACGAAGCTGCCGACGACGTAATAAAGATCGCCCATGCTCGCAATTTCGCGAACCCCGTCGACCAGCGCCGCGTCGGTCATCGACACCAGCGCGCACTGGCTGAAATAGGTCACGAATTCGGCATGCTCATAGGGTGTGCCCACCCCGATCACACCCACGCTGGCATATCGGGAAACCAGGGCTCCGGCGTCCTGCCCCTGCCGCGCGCGGTCGACATAATCCCGCACGACGCGCACCGAACGGGCGGCACTGTCCTCGGCCATCGCGACCGTCGGCGAAGCAATCAGGGCGAGGGCGCACCACAGATGCCCCATTGTATATCGCACCGATCGCCCTCGTCTCATCCCAGTCGCCCCCTACGCTTCAACCAACGCCTTATACTCCGCCTCGGCCAAAAACCGTTCGGCATCCAAAGCCGCCATGCAGCCCATGCCCGCCGCGGTGACCGCCTGACGATAGACCTTGTCGGTCACATCCCCCGCCGCGAACACGCCCGGAATCGAGGTCAACGACGTCCCCGGCGTCACCGCCAGATAGCCATCCGCATCCAGCGGCAGCTTGCCCCTGAACAGCTCGGTCGACGGGCTGTGTCCGATCGCGACGAAACCGCCATCGGTCGGCTCGTGGCTCGCCTCACCCGTGACGGTGTCGATCAAATCGACCCCGACCAGCCCCGAAACGCCCTCACCCGCGACAAACCGCTCGACCTTCTTGTTCCACAAAACCTTGATCTTCGGATTGGCGTGCAGCCGGTCTTGCAGGATCTTTTCGGCGCGCAGATGGTCGCGGCGATGGATCAGCGTCACATCATCACTGTGGTTGGTCAGGTACAGCGCCTCCTCGACCGCGGTGTTGCCGCCGCCGATTACCACGACCTTTTTGCCGCGATAGAAGAAACCATCACAGGTAGCACAGGCCGACACACCCTTGCCGCCCAGCTCCTGCTCGCCCGGCACGCCCAGCCATTTCGCCTGCGCGCCGGTTGCGATCACCAGCGTGTCGGCCATATAAACGTCGCCGCCATCACCGGTGATCTTGAACGGGCGCTGCGACAAATCGACGTCGACGATTGTGTCCCAGATCATCGACGTGCCGACATGCGTCGCCTGCGCCGTCATCTGCTCCATCAGCCACGGCCCCTGCACCACCTCGGCAAAGCCGGGGTAGTTTTCGACATCGGTGGTGATCGTCAGCTGGCCACCGGGTTGCAGCCCCTGAACAACAATGGGCATCATCCCCGCACGCGCTGCGTAAATGGCGGCCGACAGACCCGCTGGGCCGGAGCCGAGGATGAGCATCTTGGTGTGGTGAACGCTGGGCATGACGGTCTTTCAAAGGGCTGTGCGGACACGCACAGATGGGTGTTGCCAACCGCGCTAGCAAGGGTCACCTTCCGCGCCAAGGGGAGTTCAGACAAATGGCAAGCTGGTGGGAACGTCATGGGGTGCCGCGGCTGATCAAATGCGCCTGTTCGCAGGGACAGATCATGAAGGTGCGCAGCAAGGTGGTGCCCCACGCGGGCGGCGACGTGCTCGAGCTTGGCTGCGGCGGCGGCATCAACATGGAATTCTATAACCCGGCACGGGTCACCAGCTTTACCGGCCTCGATCCCTCGCCCGAACTGCTGGCCATGAGCCGCGCCGCGGCGCAGGCGCGCGGGATGGCCGCCGACATTCAGGGCGGCGTCGGCGAAGCGATGCCGTTCGACGACGCGCGGTTCGACACCGTGGTCACCACCTTCACCCTCTGCTCGGTCGCCGATCAGGCCGCGGTGCTCGCCGAAATCCGCCGCGTGCTGAAGCCCGGCGGCACCGCGCTGTTCCTCGAACATGGCGCCGCGCCCGATGCCGGGGTCGCGAAATGGCAGCGGCGGATCGAGCCGGTGTGGAAACGCATCGGCGGCAATTGCCACCTGACCCGCCCGATTTCGGGCGCTTATGAACAGGCGGGATTTGCCGTCGACCGGCAGGCGGCCGCTTATATCCCGAAGACCCCGCGCCCGTTCGGCTGGTACGAATATGGCGCGGCGCGGGTGGCCTGACACAGAGAGGTTTGCGAGATGATGCGATTCTGGCTGATCACCCTCACCGCGCTGGTCCTGTTCGCGCCGACCACGGCCGAGGCGCGCAAGGTCGCGCTCGTGATCGGCAACAGCGACTATGCCAACACCAGCCGCCTCGCCAACCCGGTCAACGACATCAGGATCATCGCCGCCTCGGCGCGGCAGGCGGGCTTCGACGATGTCACCATCGCCGCCGACCTGTCGGTCAATGATTTCCAGAAAGCGATGCGCGATTTTCGCGCCAAGGCCGACGGCGCCGATGTCGCGATGGTCTATTTCGCCGGGCACGGGATCAAGGCGCAGGGCAAGAATTGGCTCATCCCCACCGACGCGCAGCTGAAATCGGACCTCGACCTCCCTTATGAGGCGATCAACCTCGATCGCCTGATGGAATCGGTGTCGGGGGCGCAGATCCGCATGGTCGTGCTCGATTCGTGCCGCAACAATCCGTTCGGCCGCTCATGGCGCTCGGGGACACGCGCGGTGGTCAACGGGCTGGCAGGAGTTGAGGCCGACGATGTCCTCGTCATCTTCGCCGCCGCGCCCGGCCAGACCGCCGCCGACGGCACCGCGGGCAACTCGCCCTTCGCCACCTCGCTCGCCAAGCGGCTGCCGCAGCCCGACGTGCCGGTGCAGCTGCTCGGCGGGCTGATCCGCGACGATGTGCTCGCGGCGACCGGGGGCAGCCAGCGGCCGTTCGTCAGCGCCAGCATCACCGGCACCCCGGTCTATCTCGTCCCGCGCGCTGGGCCGACCGCGCCCAAGCCATCGGGCGATCGCAGCGGGCTCGAGGAGCTGCTGTGGAAGGGTGCCATGGCCGAAAACAACGTCCGCGGTTTCAGCGCCTATCTCGCCGAATTTCCCGCAGGCAAATATGCGGGCGAGGCCGGCGACAAGATTGGCCAGCTGCTGAAAAAACCCGGCGCGACCGCATCGCCCATGACAACGGCACCCGTCACGATGGTCGCGATGAAAGCCCCCGCCCCGCCCGCTCCCGCCGCAGCGCGCAAATTCACCCTGACCAACGTCCGTGTCGACTGCGTCAAGCTGACCGGCCGCCTCGGCCTCGGCCTGCCCGACCAGCTGTTCCTGCGCTTCAATACCGGCCAGCGCTTTCCCGAGGGCAAGAGCGACATCTATTCGATCAAGAAAGGCGAAAGCTGGGCGGTGAACCAGAGCTTCGAGTTCGACCAGCCGGTCAGCCTGCAACTGCGCGAATTCGACGACATCGGCGGCAGCGACAATATCGGGACCATCGACCTTGGGGATACGCCGGGGACATTCACCCGGACGCTGGACGGCGATGCGAGCGATTACCGGGTGACCTATACGCTGGCGGTGGGCTGACGGGCCGCATCTTCTCCCCTCCCTTTTAGGGAGGGGTCGGGGGTGGGTAGCCGCCAAAGGCGGCGTTCTTGTTCGGCTCGCTCTCGCTCGCACCCACCCCTAACCCCTCCCTGAAAGGGAGGGGGATGACTCAATTGCACGCTAACGCTGCCGCTATTCCTTCTCCCCGACCTCGACCAGCCCATGCCCGACACTCACCCGCTCATCGAAAACGAAACAGCTTCCGTGCCAGCGGCTCTCCTCAGCCGGAACCTGCTCCAGATACGCCAATATGCCGCCCCTCAGGTGGACGACGTCCTCGACCCCTTCATGCCGCAGAAACGCCGTCGATTTTTCGCAGCGGATGCCGCCGGTGCAGAACATTGCGACGCGCTTGCCCGCAAAGCGCGCGGCATTGGCGCGCCACCAGTCGGGGAATTCGCCAAAGCTTTTCGTCGCGGGATCGACCGCTCCGTCAAAACTCCCGTAACCGACCTCAAACCCGTTGCGCGTGTCGATGAGCACCGTGTCCGGATCGTCGACCAGCGCGTTCCAGTCGGCGGGATCGACATAAGGCGCGGCGTCACGCGCCGGGTCGAGCCCCGCGACCTTCAGCGTCACGATTTCCTTCTTCAGCCGCACCTTCAGCCGCTGGAACGGCATCGCCGCCGCGGCCGAATATTTGACATCGAGTTCGGCGCAACCGGGCAGCGCGCGGATATGCGCGATCACCGCCGCAACGCCATCATCGCTCCCCGCGATCGTCCCGTTAACCCCCTCGCGCGCCAGCAGCACCGTGCCCTTCACCCCCTGCGCGGCGCACAGGCCGATCAGCGGCGGGCGCAGCGCTGCGGGATCGTCGAACGGTGCAAAACGATAAAGGGCGGCAACCTGGAACATCGGCGCGCCATGTAGGCGCGATTGCGCCTCAACGGAAGGGATCTCCCCGCCCCGTCGCAAAATGCGCCATCGCCATCGTGGTCCATTGCGCGTTCACCCGAATGCAGCTGGGAAAAACACTCGCGTCGGTAACCAGCACATTGGTCGTCCCATGCACCCGGCAGTCGAGGTCGACGATTCCATGCTGCGGGTCTTCGTTGATCGCATTGCCGCCATGCGGGTGGCTGCTCGACAGCGTGACATCATCCTGTTCGCGGATCGCGCTTGCGAAAAAGGCATCGACGTCCATGTCGGGGGTCACTTTTTGCCCCTTGGCCAGCGCCGGATAGCATTCGATCGCCCCCGCGGCGAAATGCACCTTGGTCAACGTCGCCATCGCATCGCGCAGCACCGGCAGGTCGTCGGTGACATCGAGCTGGAACTGCAATTTATCGTTCACCACCCGCCCGCGCCGGTCGGCGGGAAACAAGATGCCCGCCGAATGCACCCGCCCGAAATTCTTCATCCGGTTCGCATGATCGGCGAACCAGCCGGGCATCAGCGACGCCATCGACATCGGCGGCTGGAAATGGCTTTCGAGCAAATAGTCGCCGACATCGACATAGCTCGACATCTGATCCTCGTCCCACGCATCGCCGCCGACGCCATCGGGCATCAGCGCGACGACCGGCGAGGCGACGTTGAGCGACACCTGGTATCCCGTCCCCGCGATATCGCTGCGGTCGAGCAGCTTCGACGACGCGATCGTGCCGCCCGCCACCACCACCCCGACCCGCGCGCGCACCATCGCGCGCACGTCGCCCGGCAACACCAGCACCACCGCCTCGGCCTCGCGCCGCCCGTCATAGGCGGTCTGCCAGACAATCTGCTCGGCCTTGGTCCCCGGCAGGATGCGCGCGCCAAAATCGCGGCACGCCGCGGGCAGATAGGTTTGCGCCACCCCCATGCGGCGGCCATAGGGGCAGCCCGAATTGCAGTAACCGCAATAGGCACAGGCACTGGGCGTATTCGGCGGCCCGAAATTCTTGGCAAACCAGTCGGTGATCGCGCGCGTATCGCGCGGCTTGCCCGACCCCGCCGCGTAAGCCTTCCACCCCTCGATCAGGTGCGGCCCATTATGCCGCCCGCTGCGCGGTTCGATCCGCGCGATGCCCAGCTTCGCCTGCACCGCATCATAGCTTGCGTGAAACGCCGCCGCATCGATCGGCGCGCCGATGCGCGCCCATTTCGCCAGCACATCCTGCGCGTCGGGGTGCGTCCGCCCCGCCTCGTTGACGCGCAGACAGATGCCGTTGTTGATCGTCGACGACCCACCGACGCAGCGCCCCTGAAACACCACGAAATCACGGTTGGTCGATGTCTGCAACGCGCCATGCTTGTACAGCTGCGCGATCATGTCGAGCTCGTGATGATGGATCTTGTGCGACGGAAAAAACGGCCCCGCCTCGACGATCAGCACCTTATAGCCCTGCGCCGCGATATTATGCGCCGCAACTCCGCCGCCCGCGCCCGATCCGATGACGATCACATCATATTCGTCGCCCAGCGTGGTGGCATCGAGGATGTGCGCGGGATCAATCTCGCGTCCTGCGACTGGCTTGATCGGCACCTCGTCATCACCCCGGACGCGGTGTTTGGGCAGCTTGAAACCGATCTGGCGGTGCACCGGGTTGGCGACATTGGCGTCCTGATCGCCCGGCACCAGCCCCGGCTGCCAATGGCCATAATAGCAGGCGTAAACAATCCCGCGCAGCCGCGCCATGTCCTGAAACAGGTCGATCTGGCTGTCCTGCAACCGGTCCTTCAGCTTGTCCGCGCGCCCCGCGACGTCATCCTCTGTGAAAAACGGCCCACCCAGCACCACTTCGGTCGCGGTCAGCGACAGGCGGATCTCGTCGAGCTTCGTCCCGCCAACCTTGGCAAACAGCTCGCAGATATTGTCGACCACCTGATCCGCGGTGATCGCCATGGTCGCGCCATGAAATAGCGCCTCGGTCAACGCCTTCAGAAATTTGAGCTGCCCGAAATTAAACGGTGCCGTCATCGCCCTGCCCCCATTTTGCCCCACGTCCAGGATGGCGCGTTATAGCGGGTCGAGGCAAGGCGTATTGTATGGAAGCGGCGGTTATGGTGGAGATTCGCGACTTTCTTTCGTCATCCCGGGCTTGACCCGGGCTCCCGCTTTTGTGACGCCCAAGTCGCCGAGTGGGACCCCGGATCAAGTCCGGGGTGACGAAGGAGGATAGATTGGCCTCGATCCGAGCCCTACCCCCGCCCCAGCCACGTCAGCCAGAAAAAGCCCAGATCGGCATAACGCCCGCCAGCCGGATCGCCCGCCGCCGCGCGAAACGCCGCTTCCGCCTCGCCGCGCTGCCCGGCATTCAGCCGCGCCACGCCCAGCCGCACCTGCGCCCCCGCCGCGCTGGGCGGCTCCGGCCGCGCAACCGTCCCCGGTCGCGCCTTGGCAATCGCCCGCTCGACCTCGGCCATAATCTCGCGCGTTGGCGAAATTGCAGCGTCGAGCAGCCCGCGCTTCACCCCTTCGCCCAGCACCGCCTTCGCCTCGCGCGGTTCGCCTGTCTGGTTCAGCAATTGCGCCATCCGCTGATATTCGGCCGCCTGCGCCAGTGCCCCGACTTGGCGCGTCAGGCGGAACAGGTCGATTTCCAGCGCGCCCTCCGCCGCCGCCAGCTGCCGGTACACCACCAATGCGATGCGCCAGTTTTCGGGCGTCGGATAGGCGCCGACCAGCCCACGCGCGGCGTCGATCCCCGGTGCGACGAGGCTGCCTTGCTGCGCAATGCTCAGCCGTTGCCGATACCAGCCCTCCGCAACCGGCTGGCCCAGCGCCGCGCGCGCCGCAATCGCGCGCGTCAGCAGGTCCATCGCGCCCGGCGCATCCTTTTGCGCCAACCGGACCTGCGCCAGATTGGCCAGCGCATCGGGATCGGACGGCGCCAGCTCGGCCAGACGCCCCCACGACCGTCCCGCCATATCCAGATCCCCGGCGCGAAAGGCGATCTGCCCGCGCACCGCCAAATGTCCGGCAAGCCGTTCGGGCCGCGTCAACGGGCTGGCGATCAGTATGTCCAGCGCCCCGGCGCGCATGACGTCGTCGCCGCGCCGATTGCCGATCTCGAGCTCGTACAGCGCCAGCGCGAAGCGCGCATCGCGGCTGTTCGCGATCCGCCGCGCATCGGCCAGCGCGCGATCCTGCCGCGCCGACTGCGCCCCACGCGCCAGATTGCCAAGCGCCGACAGCGCCCGCATTTCCTGCAGCGAAACCGCCAGCTTACTCCCGCCAATTTCCATGACGGTGCTGACCTTGTCCTGCGCAGAGGCGAAAGCCGAGGCGTCAAGGCCGGCGCTGACGACAAACATCGCAGCCGCCGCGAGGTGAGCGCGCGTACCCAACCGCATTTGCGGGCGAGCCTCCTCCAATTGGTCTGTTTGATGTGTTCGGATCGCCACGATAGCTGCTCACCTAAAGGACCGAATTGACCTTCAAGGACTACGCTTGTCTCGCAATGCTTACAATGGGTTGTCCACTTCAGGGTGGAAAGCGGCCAATCTGTTCCCCGACGAAAGCCGGGCCCCAGGGCGTTAAAAAGCAAGCATCGCGTGATGACGCCCTGGACCCCGGCTTTCGCCGGGGAACGGCAGCTTCCGGTCGAAAGCCGCCGTGTCCTACCCCGCCTTTTTCGCCTGCCGGAACTTGTGCAGCAGCGGCTCGGTATAACCCGACGGCTGGGTCACCCCGTCAAAGATCAGCGCGCGCGCCGCCTGATAGGCGATCCCGTCGGGGGTCAGTTTTTCGTACAGCGGATCGCCCGCATTCTGCGCATCGACCTTCACCGCCATCCGCGCCAGCGCCGCGTCGACCTGGCTTTCCGAACACACGCCGTGCAGCAGCCAGTTGGCCAGCGCCTGACTCGCGATCCGCAACGTCGCGCGGTCTTCCATCAGGCCGACGTCGTCGATGTCGGGCACCTTCGAACAACCAACCCCCTGATCGATCCAGCGCACGACATAGCCCAAAATGCCCTGACAATTATTGTCGAGCTCGCGGGTGATTTCGGCCTCGCTCCAGTTGCGACCGGTGGCGACCGGGATGTTCAGCAACCGGTCGAGCGACGGCACCGCTTCGCCCGCGATCTCCTGCTGCCGCGCAAACACATCGACCGCATGATAATGCAGCGCATGCAGCGTCGCGGCGGTCGGCGATGGCACCCACGCGGTGTTCGCACCCGATTTCGGATGACCGATCTTCGCCTCCAGCATCGCGCGCATCAGGTCGGGCATCGCCCACATGCCCTTGCCGATCTGCGCCTTGCCCGACAGCCCGCAGGCGAGACCGATACGGACATTGCGATCCTCATAGGACGCGATCCAGTCGCTCGCCTTCATCTCGCCCTTGGGGATCATCGGCCCCGCGCGCATGCTGGTGTGAATCTCGTCGCCGGTGCGGTCGAGGAAGCCGGTGTTGATGAATACGATGCGGTCCTTCACCGCATGGATGCAGGCGGCGAGATTGGCGCTGGTGCGGCGCTCCTCGTCCATCACCCCGACCTTCATCGTATGACGCGCGAGACCGAGCATATCCTCGACCGCATCGAACAATCGGTCGGTGAAGCCGCACTCCTCCGGCCCGTGCTGCTTCGGCTTGACGATATAGATGCTGCCCGCGCGGCTGTTGGTGAGGGTTCCAAGGCCTTTCAGGTCGTGGAGCGAACATAGCGCGGTGATCACCGCGTCGCACAGACCTTCGGGCGCCTCGCTGCCGCCGGGCAGCCGGATCATCGGCGTCGTCATCAAATGCCCGACGTTGCGGACGAACATCACGCTGCGGCCGTGCAGCACGAACGGCTCGCCCGCCGGCGAGGTCCATTCGCGGTCGGCCTCCATCGCGCGCGTCACCGTCCGCCCGTCCTTGGCAAAGCTTTCGGTCAAATCGCCGCGCATCAGGCCCAGCCAGTTAGTGTAACCGAGCACCTTGTCCTCGCCGTCGACCGCGGCGACGCTGTCTTCCAGATCGATGATCGTCGTCAGCGCCGCTTCAAGGACGACGTCGGCGATGCCGGCCGGGTCGGTCTTGCCGATCGCGCTCGCCGAATCGATCACCAGTTCCATGTGCAGGCCATTGTGACGAAGCAGGATGCCGCCGGGCTTGCTGCCGGCCCATTGCGCCGGATCGGCGAGCGTCAATTGTCCGCCCTGCCAGTCGGCCCAGCTGCCCGCCGCCAGCGGCACCGCTTCGTCAAGAAACGCCTTGGCGCGCGCGATCACCGCCGCGCCGCGCGCCGCGTCATAGCCGCCGGGCTGCGCGGGCGGCGCGTCGAGCGCGTCGGTCCCGTAAAGCGCGTCGTAGAGGCTGCCCCAGCGCGCGTTGGCGGCGTTGAGGGCAAAGCGCGCGTTGAGTGCGGGGACAACCAGCTGCGGCCCCGCCATCGTCGCGATTTCGGGATCGACATTCTGGGTGCCGATTTTGAACGGCGCAGGTTCGGGGACAAGATAGCCGATTTTGCGCAAGAACGTCTGATAGGCGGCAGCGTCATGCGCCTGCCCCGCACGCCCGTGGTGCCACGCGTCGATCTGGACCTGCAAATCCTCGCGCTTGATAAGCAAAGCGGCATTTTCGGGATCAAATTTGCCCAACAACGCAGCAAAATCTGCCCAGAATTTACCCGCGTCGAGCCCGGTACCGGGCAACGCGCGCGCCTCGATGAAATCGGCCAAACGCGAATCGACGGACAAGCCGCTGCGGTCGAGGAAATCAGTCATTCAAGCACCCTTTGATCAGCGCGATGGCGCAATGGAATCCGGGGAGGAAAGGGCCGCCGCCCTATGCCGCGATTGACCGGATATGGCAATGGCGGCGATTTCACGCATAGGATTTCACACGCATAGGATTTCAATCGACCGGTTTCGTTTCGGCACTTGCCGGGACTGCCAGCATGTGCATTATGTTGCAATGCACAACAAAATCTCTCTCCCCCTCCCCAAGGCCACGTCATGAGCGAAACCCGGTTGACCCTGATGGAGGCCATCGCGCGCAAACGCGTCGTCACCGCGCAGTACAACGGCCAGCTGATGAAGCTCGCGCCGCACCAGATGTTCGAACGCCGCGGCGACCTGTTCGTCAGCGCGCTGAACCTCGATAAAAGCTGGCGCTCCGACGACGAACGGCGGCTGGGCCATTTCAAGCTCGACGGGCTGGTCGAACCGGCGCTGATCGACGCCAGCTTCGAGCCTTTGCCGACGTTCGAGGCCGCGCCGCCGCAAAGCGACGACACGCTGCTCCTCGCGGTCTGATCGCTCCGCCATAACCGCGGGTGATGGTCGGCCGATGATTCGGCCCCAGCGGGGGTGGCAAGCGCCGCGTCGCTCGCTATAGCCGTGCGATGTCCTCGCTTACGGCCACCGAAACCGCCACGCTCGAACGCGCTGCCGATGCCCCGATGCTGGCGCAGGTCGAACGCTGGGCCGCGGTCAACAGCGGCACCGGTAACCTCGCCGGTCTGAAAAATGTCGCGGGGCAACTCGCCGATGCCTTTGCGGCGCTGCCGGGCGACGTTCGCCTCGTCGGCGCCGATCCGGTCGAAAGCGTCGATACCGCTGGCCGCGTCAACACTATCCAGCGCGGCGATCATCTCCACCTGCGGGTGCGTCCCGACGCGCCGGTGCAACTGCTGCTCACCGGTCATATGGACACGGTGTTCGCCGCCGATCACCCGTTCCAGAACCTGAAATGGCTCGAACCCGGCGTGCTGAACGGCCCCGGCACCGCCGACATGAAAGCCGGTATTTCGGTGATCCTCGCCGCGCTGACCGCGCTCGAGACATCTCCGCTCGCGGCGCGCGTGGGTTATGACGTGATGATCAACAGCGACGAGGAAACCGGCAGCCACGCCTCGGCGCGGCTGATTGCCGAACTTGCCGCCGGGAAAACCGCCGCCCTGACCTACGAACCCGCGCTGCCCGACGGCACGCTGGCGGGGGCAAGGCCGGGAAGCGGCAACTTCAGCGTCATCATCCACGGCCGCAGCGCCCATGCCGGCCGCAACCCCGAGGAAGGTCGCAATGCCCTCGTCGCCGCGGCCGATCTCGCAGTTCGCCTAAATGCACTTAAATCACTGGAATTAAAAGTTAATCCGGCCAGAATAGACGGCGGCGGCCCGAACAATGTCGTCCCCGATCAGGCGATCCTGCGCGTCAACCTGCGCCCCTCGACCCCCGAAGCGATGGTCGCCGCCGAAACCGCGCTACGTGACACCTTAGCCAACATCCAGCGCGACCACGATGTCGACTGCCACCTCCACGGCGGCTTCAACCGCCCGCCCAAACCGCTCGATCCCGCGGCGACGCGCCTGTTCGAACTGGTGCGCGACTGCGGCGCGGCTTTGGGCCTGCCGCCGATCAGCTGGAACGCCACCGGTGGCGTCTGCGACGGCAACAATATCGCCGCCTGCGGCATTCCGGTGGTCGACACCATGGGTCCGCGCGGCGGCGCGATCCACTCTTCGGACGAATTTCTGATCGTCGACAGCCTCGCCGAACGGGCGCAGCTGTCGGCGCTCACCATGACAAGAATAGCGGAACGGGGGACAGTGTGAATTACGTGATCCGGGCGGCCAAGCCGGGCGATTTGCAGAGCATTTACGAGATGGCGAAGCTGACCGGCGGCGGCTTTACCAACCTGCCCCCCGACAAAAAGGCGCTGCGCACCAAGCTCGAACGCACCGAAGCCTCGTTCGCAAGCGACAAGGAATATCCCTCGGACGAGCTCTACCTGCTCGTGCTCGAAGACCTCGACAGCGGCGAAGTGCGCGGCACCTGTCAGGTCTTCGGGCAGGTCGGCCAGCGCTGGCCCTTTTATTCCTATCGGATCGGCACCGACAGCAAGCATAGCGAGCAGCTCGGCCGCACCTTTCAGGCGCAGATCCTGATGCTCAGCAACGACCTTAACGGGTCGAGCGAGGTCGGCGGGCTGTTCCTGCATCCCGCGGCGCGCGCTGGCGGGCTCGGGCTGCTGCTCGCGCGCTCGCGCTATCTGTTCATCGCCCGCCACCGCGCGCGCTTTGGCGACCGCATCCTCGCCGAATTGCGCGGGGTAATCGACGAAGCGGGCGGCTCGCCGTTCTGGGACGGGGTCGCGGGCAAATTTTTCGGCATGAGCTTTCAGGAGGCCGACCAGTTCAACGCGGTGAACGGCAACCAGTTCATCGCCGATCTGATGCCCAAGCATCCGGTCTATATCGCGATGCTCAGCGACCATGCACGCAGCGTCATCGGCGTCCCGCACCCCAGCGGCCGCGCCGCGATGCGCATGCTGGAGAACGAAAATTTCGCGTTCGAAAATTATGTCGATATCTTCGACGGCGGCCCGACGATGACCGCGCGCACCGACCAGGTCGCGAGCGTCGCGGGCGCGAAGCATGTCGCGATTTCGGCTATCGCCGACACCGGCAGCGACGCGCTGGTCGCCACCGGCCACCTCGCCGATTTCCGCTGCTGTTTCGGCAAGGTTGGTGACGGATCGACGCTTGACGGCACGGCGGCGAAGCTGCTCGGCGTCGAGGCGGGCGACGAGATCAGCTGGATCGCGCGCTGACATGCTCGCCGAAATCAACTTCGACGGCATCATCGGCCCCAGCCACAATTATGCGGGGCTGAGCCGCGGCAATATCGCGTCGGCATCGAACGCGGGCGATGTGTCGCAACCGCGTGCGGCGGCGCTGCAAGGCATCGACAAGATGCGCCACAATCTCGCGCTCGGGCTGGCGCAGGGGCTCTTCATGCCGCTCGACCGCCCCGACGCGCCGTGGCTTGAGACGCTCGGCACGACGTTGGAGGATGCCGAGGGTCATTTGCGCGCGCAGGCCTGGTCGGCCTCGTCGATGTGGGCGGCCAATGCCGCGACCGTCTCCCCGGCGCCCGACAGCGCCGACGGCAAATGCCATCTGACCGTCGCCAACCTCGTCACCATGCCGCACCGCAGCCACGAATGGCCGGGAACGCTGGCGCAGCTTCGCCTCGCTTTCGCCGATCCCGCCTTTGCCGTCCACGCGCCGATCCCCGCCCCGTTCGGCGATGAGGGCGCCGCAAACCATATGCGGCTGTGCAACGGGCACGACGGGCAAGGCGTCGAAATCTTCGTTTATGGCGTCGGCGGTGGCCGCTTTCCGGCCCGCCAGCATCTCGACGCGTCCAAGGCGATCGCGCGCCACCACCGGCTCGACCCGGCGCGCACCCTTTTCATCCGCCAGTCGGACACCGCGATTCAGGGCGGCGCGTTCCATAATGACGTCGTCGCCGTCGCCAACGAGCATGTGCTGTTCACCCACGAAACCGCGTTCGAGGACCGCGAGGCGGCACATGCGGAAATCCGCGCCGCCTTCCCTGCGGTCGAGATCGTCGAGGTGCCGGCGAGCGCGGTCACCCTGCCCGATGCGATCAAATCCTATCTGTTCAACGCCCAGCTTGTCAGCCTGCCCGATGGCGGCGGGATGGGACTGGTGCTGCCAACCGAGGCGCAGGCGATCCCCGCGGTGTGGAACTGGCTGGACGCGCATGTCGCGGGCAACGGCCCGATCCGCCGCCTCCTTCCGGTCAACGTCCGCCAGTCGATGGCGAACGGCGGTGGCCCCGCGTGCCTGCGGCTGCGCGTTGTCGCCGACCCCGCTACCGTCGATCCGCGCTTCATGGCGGATGACGCGAAACTCGACCGGATCGCCAAAGTGGTGGCAAGCCACTGGCCCGAGGCGATTGCGCCTGCCGACCTCGGTTCGGCGGCGCTGGCTTCCGACGTGCGCCAAGCGCGCGCGGCGCTGCTCGAAGCGCTCAACCTCAGCGAACTGACCTAACGCATGAAAATGCGCGAATTGCTCGGCACGGCGCAGGTACCCGGCGGCGTCGAACTGCGGCTGTACCGGCGCGGCGACGATTTCATCATCGCGATCGACCGCAACGAATTGATGAGTAGCCGGATGAGCGGTTCGGAAGAAGCGCTGGCGACGATGACATGCGAGCGGCTCCGCAGCCCGAAAGCGGCAAGTCTGCTGATCGGCGGTTATGGCATGGGCTTCACCCTGCGCGCAGCGCTGGCGACGCTGGGGCCGGACGCAAAAATCACCGTGGCGGAGCTGGTGCCGGGCATCATCGAGTGGGCGCGAGGACCGATGGCCGGTCTGGCGGCAGGCTGTCTCGACGATCCGCGGGTCGAACTGGTGCTTGACGATGTGTCGAAAGCGATCAGCGAGGCAACCCGCCGCTATGATGCGATTCTGCTCGACGTCGACAATGGCCCCGATGGCCTGACGCGCGAGGCGAACGAGGGTCTCTATTCGGCGGCGGGCCTTGCCACGGCCAAGGCCGCGCTGCGGCCCGGCGGAATATTGGCGATATGGTCCGCCGCCCCCGACGCCCGCTTCACCCGCCGATTGACGGCAGCGGGCTTTCAGGTCGACGAGGTCGGCGTGCGCGCCCGCAGCAATGGCAAAGGTCCGCGCCACGTGATCTGGTTTGCGCGGGCAGCCTGAGCCGAGGGTCGAACCTATGCGGAAACATGTCATTATAGGATCTGCGGCGCTGGCGATGTTGCTGTCTGCCTGCGCCGGGGGCAATTTTCGGCCGGTTGCCGACACGCCCGTCCGCATCGGCCCGGCTTATGCAATCCGCGGGACGACCTATGTCCCCGCCGCCGCGCCGACCTACGACGCGCTCGGCTATGCCAGCTGGTACGGCAGCGAGTCGGGCAATCGTACCGCCAATGGCGAGCAGTTTCGTCCCGGCTGGATTACCGCCGCGCACACTACCCTGCCGCTGCCGACCTATGTCGAGGTGACCGCGCTCGACACCGGGCGGCGGATCATCGTGCGGGTCAATGATCGCGGGCCATTCGCACACGGGCGGATTATCGATCTGTCGCGCGGCGCCGCCGAACAGCTGGGCATCAAGGCACAAGGTCATGCCGCGGTGCGCGTGCGGCGGGTCGAGCCATCGGACAATGATCGTGAACGGCTGCGCAAGGGTAAGCCTGCCGCGTCGCTCGAGCGCGTATCGGAACGCGAGTTGCAAAGGCTACGGGCGCAGATGTTCGCCGCGCCTCGCTAAGTCCCGATCGGCGACACCCACCACGCTCCTTCCCTCTTTTGTCGGATTAACTTACAGTTTACCATAAGTCCGGCGCAGCGAATCTCGCTTTTGCGCCAGTGGCACGGCTCTTGCTGGATAAATGGTGATGTGGAAAAAAATCGGACGCCTGTTCGTCATCAAGACCCGCTTTGAAGCGTGCCTGATCATTTATGCGCTGGCGGTGGGCGCCATGGCGCGCGGCAGCGCCTATCTGCACGAATATCCCGGGATCGGCGGCAAACTATTGCTGGTCGCCTGCAGCGGCGCGGTGTTTCTGGCCGGTGCCAAGATTTTCGACTGCCTGCGCTATGAACAGGCAGCGGCCGCCGCAAAACAGGCGGGCTAGCCAGCGGTAGTCTTCCCCGCGTCACCGGGATATGCGAAGGCGGGAGCCATGAGCAGGATCAGCGGGCGCCCCGTCATCACCACCGAGCATGTCTATGGCCTGACGCTGCGTGTCGCGCGCTGGCGGACGGGCGCGGGCGGCACGCCCTTGTTGTTCCTGAACGGCGTCGGCGCCGACATCGCTGCCGCGGCGCCGTTGCTCGCGCAAATGCACGGGCGCGAGGTGTGGACGCTCGACATGCCCGGGGTCGGCGGGTCGCCGGACGCACTGCTGCCCTATGGCGCATCGACGATCGCAGCAGTTGTAATGGAAATCGCCGACCGCTTCGGCCACAGGATCGTCGACATCGCCGGGTTCAGCTGGGGTGGCGCGCTGGCGCAGCAGATTGCGATCCAGTTTCCGGGGCGAGTTCGCCGACTTGTTCTGATGGCGACGACACCGGTCATGGGCGCCCCAGGGATTGGCTGGGCCGCCATGTTCGACGACGACATGCAGGCGAGCGGGCTGAAAATCCAGACCGCGACGCCGCTGGGCATCACGTATCAAACCGCGGCGATGGCGGGGTGGACCAGCGCGGCGTATCTGCCGGGGCTGAAGGTGCTGCCAACGCTGGTGCTGATGGGCGAGCAGGATGGTGTCATGCCAGCTTGTTATGGCCAGATGCTCGCCAGCCTGATCGACGGCGCGGTGCTGGAAGTGGTGCCGGGATCGCACCTGTTCCCCTTCACCCATGCGACCGCAATTTCGACGCGGATCAGCGCGTTTCTGGATCCGCCGGCGACGGGGCAACAAGCCGCCGCGTGAGGAAATCAGCGATCGCGGCCGCGGTCGCATCGGGGTCTTCATCCATCGGCAGATGGCCGATACCCTTGAGCAACACGACTTCAGACCCCGCGATCCGTTCGTGGAAGGTCTGCGCCGCGCTGGGGTTGATCAACCGGTCCCTGTCGCCGAAAAGGATCAGGGTCGGCGCCTTGATGTCGCCGATGCGCGCCGCCATCGCGGGTTCGCGGTCCATCCGGGCGCGCAGCACCGTCGCCTCGCGATTGCCCGGAAAGCGCAGCAGCTCCCAATAGCGATCGATCATCGCCTCGTCGACGATCGCCTGTTTCTCGACCGATCCGCGCAGCGACTGTTCAACCAGCGTCCGCGGGGTGATCTGTGTCGCAAGCCAGCGACCGGCGGGATATTTCAGGATGCGAAAGCCGACGTTCGATTCGGGGGCTTTCTCTCCCTTGCGAAGCGGCATCCCTGCGGCGTCGAGCAGCAGCAGCGCGTCGACACGGGTCGGCTGCGCGAGCGCGTAGCGCCACGCGACCCAGCCGCCCATCGAATTGCCACCGAGGATGAAATGGTCGAGCCCGAGCTTCGCCGCAACGACGTCGACCGCCGCTGCCATACCGTCGGCGCTGTAATCCTTGTCGGGGGTGCCGCCGGTCAGGCCGTGGCCGGGGAGATCGAGCGTCACGATCCGATATGTGCGGCCAAGGCGTTCGACCAGCGGCTCCCAGGTGTGCAGGCTGCTGTTCGATCCGTGGAGCAGGATGATCGCGGGGCCGCCGCGTTTGCCCTGGTCGCGGTAGTGGATGCGCTGTCCCGCCGGACCCGCGACAAAGGCGCCAGCGGGGCCGCTATATTTGGCGATCATCGCGTCGCGGTCGGTATCCGAAGTGCGTAGTGCGAGGAATGCGATTACAATCGCGATCAGCACCGCAATTGGGATCAGCACCCGCTTGCGCCGGAACAAAGGACGCCGCGCTGGCGTCGGCTCGAAATCATCCTCGTCGATCGTCGTGGTCATAACGCCCCCCTCAAGGCTGGCGGCGACCCTAACGTGCGCGCGGCGTCCGTCAATGTGCGCTATTGATCGATCGACCGGCGGAAGGTTTCGGGCAGGAAGAACAGTCCGATCACCACCGTGATCACCGCAACGACGACCGGATACCACAGACCATAATAGATATTGCCCGTCGCGGCGACCATCGCGAACGCCGTCGTCGGCAGGAAGCCGCCGAACCAGCCGTTGCCGATATGATAGGGCAGCGACATCGCGGTGTAGCGAATGCGGCTGGGAAACAGTTCGACCAGCAACGCCGCGATCGGGCCGTAAACCATCGTCACCAACAGCACGAGGTAGAAGAGGATCGCGACGACGAGCGGTTTGTTGATGGCCGCCGGGTCGGCCTTGGCAGGGTAGCCGGCGGCGTCAAGTGCCACTCCCATCTCAGCCAAGCTGTATGGAATGCTGCCCGCATTTGTGCCGGGCCCAATGCCTCCTTGCGGATTGGCAATCCAGATCGTTTTCTGCCCGATGACGATCGCCACCTGGTCCTGGGCCAAGGCCAAAGACATTTCCTGTGAGATATAGGGGACGCCCGCCTTGGCGAGATAGGATTTGGCCACGTCGCAGGCGGTCCCGTCGAACTTGTTCTTGCCGATCGGATCGAACTGGAACGAACAGAATGCGGGATTGGCGACCACCGTCACCGGCGCTCTGGCCTGTGCGGCTGCAAGTCCCGGATTGGCGGCGCTCGTCAGCATCTGGAACGCCGGGAAATAGGTCAGCGCGGCGAGTGCGCAGCCCGCGAGGATGATCGGTTTGCGCCCGATCTTGTCGCTGAGCCAGCCGAACAGGATGAAGAACGGCGTGCCAAGCGCGAGCGCGATGGCGATCAGGATGTTCGCAGTGGCGCCGTCGACCTTCAGCGTCTTTTCGAGGAAGAACAGCGCGTAGAATTGGCCAGTGTACCAGACGACCGCCTGCCCCGCGACGGCGCCGAACAGCGCAATGATCACCCATTTCAGGTTGGCCCAGCGTCCGAACGCTTCGGTCAGCGGCGCTTTCGAGGTCGTCCCCTCGTCCTTCATCTTTTGAAAGACCGGGCTTTCGTTCAGCTGCATCCGGATCCACAGCGACACGCCAAGCAGGATGATCGAGATCAGGAACGGCAGACGCCAGCCCCAGTCGGCGAACGCCGCCTCGCCGATCAGCGACCGGATCGTGATGACGACACCCAGCGCCGCGAACAGGCCGAGGGTAGCGGTGGTCTGGATAAAGCTGGTGAACAGCCCGCGTTTTCCTTCGGGGGCATGTTCGGCCACATAGGTCGCCGCGCCGCCATATTCGCCGCCGAGCGCCAAACCTTGGAGCAAGCGCAGCACGACGAGCAGCACGGGCGCCGCGACGCCGATCGATGCATAGCTGGGCAGGATGCCGACAAGGAAGGTCGACGCGCCCATCAGGCCCATCGTGACGAGGAAGGTGTTCTTGCGGCCAACCAGATCGCCAATGCGTCCGAACACGAGCGCGCCGAACGGCCTTACCGCAAAGCCTGCGGCAAAGGCCGCGAGTGCAAAGATGAAACCGGTGGTTTCGTTGACGCCCGAGAAGAATTGCGCCGAGATGATCGTCGCGAGCAGGCCGTAGAGGTAGAAATCATACCATTCGAACACGGTGCCGAGCGACGAGGCCAGGATGACCTTGCGCTCGCTCTGGCGCGTGTCGATGGGCGTCGCCCCGATCTGATCGGTCATCCTATTCCCCCGTTCGCCCTGAGCCTGTCGAAGGGCCGTTCTTCTTTTAGCGACGCTAAAGGAAAGAACGGTGCTTCGACAAGCTCAGCACGAACGGAAAGAGATAATTGTTTAGCGTATCAACCGACGCGGGTTACCGCGCTCTTGTGTGCGCCGACGCTCTTGTTGCGCGGGCGGAAGCGGCGCTTGCGCTGGCCTTCGGCGCCCTCACCGGCTGGAGTATCGCGGCGCGGACCGCGATCACCGCGCGGCTGGCCGCCGCTGGGCTGGCGACGCGCATCCTGACGCTGACGGTTCGGGTCGCGGCCCTGGCTGCCGGTGTCGCGCGGACCCGCAACGGGCTTGGGCAGGTTGCGCACCAGCTCGTTGAAATTCTCGGGCAGCGGCATCGGCTCGGACTTGCTGCGCGTGACGCGTTCGATGTCCTTCATATACGGGCGTTCATCAGGCGCGATGAAGCTGATCGCCATGCCCTCGGCGCCGGCGCGCGCGGTGCGGCCGATGCGATGGACATATTGTTCGGGCACGTTCGGGATCTCGAAGTTGATCACATGGCTGACGCCCGACACGTCGATGCCGCGCGCGGCAATGTCGGTCGCGACGAGCAGCTTGATATCGCCCGAGCGGAATGCCTGCAGCGCGTGGGTGCGCTGCGACTGGCTCTTGTTGCCATGGATCGCCATCGCCTTGATCCCGGCGCCCGCCAGATGGCGCACGACGCGGTCGGCGCCATGCTTGGTGCGGGTAAAGATCAACGCGCGGTCGATGTCCTGGGTCGCGACGACCGAATGGAGCAGCGCCTGCTTTTCCTTTTGTTCGACGAAGGTCGCGAACTGGCGGATTTTCTCGACGGTCGTCGCCTGCGGCGTGACCGACACGGTGACGGGATCGTTGAGGAACTGTTCGGCGAGACCGGCGATTTCCTTGGGCATCGTTGCCGAGAAGAACAGGTTCTGACGGCGCGACGGCAGCAGCTTGGCGACGCGGCGCAGCGAATGGATAAAGCCCATGTCCATCATCTGGTCGGCTTCGTCCAAAACGAAGATTTCGACGTCGTCGAGGCGCAGCGCGCGCTGGTCGATCAGGTCGAGCAGACGGCCCGGGGTGGCGACGAGGATGTCGACGCCGCCCGACAGGTCACGGATCTGCTTGTTGATCGGTACGCCGCCGAAGACGGTCGAAACCGACAGCTTGGTGAAACGGCCATAGTCGCGGCAGCTCTGCGCGATCTGCGCCGCCAGTTCACGCGTCGGGGCGAGGACGAGCATCCGGCAGCCGCGCGGGGTCGGGCGATGCGGATAGGTCAAAAGATGGTGGATCGACGGCAGCGAGAAACCGGCGGTCTTGCCGGTGCCGGTCTGCGCGATGCCGCACAGATCACGGCCCTTCATCAGCGGCGGGATCGCCTGCATCTGGATCGGGGTCGGGACGGTATAATCCTTGGCGGCAAGCGCGCGGTTGATGTCGGCGTGCAGGCCAAAGTCGTTAAAAGTTGTCATAAATACTCACTATGAGCGACGCGCAGGCGCATCCGTTCGGATCGAACGGACGGCGCACGGGCCGCGAGTTCGAAACGACCCGCGTGAAAGGGTGCCTCTGGGGACAAAGCGCTGGTCCGGCTCGTCCCGCGCCTGAAAATGGGCGGGAAAATCACGCTGCCGGTGGTACCGACGGGTCATCCCGCCATGCTGCGCTGCACAACATATGGCATGGGTTGCGCGGTTTTGCAAGATAATTACGTGGCGTTCGTTAACGAGCTCCTCATTCGGTTCACTCCCGGCCTTCGCGGGGCAGGCTCCGAGCTTGTCGAACGGCTCTTCTTTCTTCATCAAGGCAGAAAGAAGAGCAGGGCCTCGACAAACTCAGCCCGAACGGACGAGGGGTGTATAGTGACCGAAAAGATCATCGTCATCGACGAAGGCACCACGTCGACGCGAACGATGCTCTTTGCCGCCGACGGCACCCCGCTGGGCAGCGCCCAGCGCGAGTTTCAGCAGCATTACCCCGGTCCCGGGCTGGTCGAACATGACGCGGCCGAAATATGGGAGGCCACCCTCGCCTGCACCCGCGCGATGATCAAGAAAGCGGGCGGCGCAGAGCACGTCGCCGCCATCGGCATCACCAACCAGCGCGAGACCGTCGTGTTCTGGGACCGCACCAATGGCGAGCCTCTGGCCCCCGCGATCGTGTGGCAGGACCGGCGCACCGCCGCCGACTGCGCGGCGCTGAAAGACGCAGGGCATGAAGCGGCGGTGCAGGCGACCACCGGCCTGCTGCTCGATCCCTATTTTTCGGGGAGCAAGATCGGCTGGGCGCTCCGAAACTGGCCGCAACTGAAAGAGGCTGGTGACCGGGTCGCGGTCGGGACGATCGAATCCTATCTGATTTTCCGGCTGACCGGCGGCGTACATGTCAGCGATGCGACCAACGCGTCGCGGACGTTGCTGATGGACATCAATGGCAAGGGCGGCTGGGACGCCGGATTGTGCGACCTGCTGGGCGTACCGATGGGACTGCTTCCCGAAATCACCGGCTGCACCACCACCGTCGGCACGACCGATCCCGACCTGTTCGGTGGCGCGATCCCGATCTGCGGCATGGCGGGCGACCAGCAGGCGGCGACGATCGGGCAGGCGTGCCTGGCGCCGGGACAGACCAAGGCGACCTTTGGCACCGGCGCCTTCATCCTGTCGGCGAGCGGTACCAAGCGCCCGCACTCGACCAACCGACTGCTCGCGACGGTGCTGGTGCAGGAAGGCGATGTCCGATCCTATGCGCTTGAAGGATCGGTGTTCGTCGCGGGGAGCCTGATCAAATGGTTGCGCGACGGGCTGGGTCTGCTCGCCAATGCGGGCGAGAGCGAGGGGCTGGCGCGGTCGGTCGCCGACAATGGCGGGGTCTATCTGGTCCCGGCCCTCACCGGGCTCGGCGCGCCGCACTGGCGGCCCGATGCGCTTGCCGCGCTTTCGGGCCTCAGCTTTGCGAGCACCAAGGCCCATGTCGCGCGCGCCGCGCTGGAGGCGCAGGCCTATCAGGCGCATGACCTGAAGGCCGCCTTTGCCGCCGATGGGGTCGATTGGGCCGATTTGCGGATCGACGGCGGCATGGCGGCGAACGACTGGATGGCACAAGATCTGGCCGACATGCTGAACCTGACCGTCGAACGCCCCGATTTTGTGGAGAGTACAGCTTTGGGCGCCGCGATGCTCGCGGCCACCGGCGCCGGACTTTATCCCGACCTCGCGAGCGCAGCCAAGGCAATGCGCGGCACCGCGACGCGCTTCACGCCGGCGCTGGACGCCGCCAAACGCAAAACGCGCCTTGCCGGGTGGCAAAGCGCGCTTGCAAAGGTTTTGAGCTGACCGCCGAAGCGATTAGCGCTTGAGGGTGAGACCACCGAAGCGCTTGTTGAACTTCGCAACCTGACCCGCAGCGTCGAGCATGCGGCCGTTACCGCCGGTCCACGCCGGGTGCGCGGTGGGGTCGATTTCGAGCGTCATCGTGTCGCCCTCTTTGCCCCAGGTCGAGCGCGTCTGATATTCGGTGCCATCGGTCATCTTGACCGTGATCATGTGATAGGCGGGGTGGATGTCTTGTTTCATGTCTTAAGCTCCTGTGCCGCTGGTTACCGACCAGCGTGCGCGAGTCTGTGCGTCCGGGGACGCGAAGGTGCGGCCCCTAACGGCGAATGCCCGATTTGGCAATAGTTAGTCCGCCGGCGGGTCGGCGATCATCGCGGTGAACTGGCACTCGGCGGCCAGCACACCGTCCAGCATCGCCTTGCCTTCGAAGCGGCATACGCTGCGTTTGGCCTGGATGATCGTCGCGTGCAGGTCGAGCAGGCAGCCGGGTTCGACCGGTTTGCGGAACTTCGCCCCGTCGATCGCCATAAAATAGACGAGCTTGCCGGTGCCGGCGAGCCCCATCGATTCGATCGCGAGGACGCCGGCGGCCTGCGCCAGCGCCTCGACGATCAAGACACCCGGCATGATCGGCCGCCCGGGGAAATGCCCCTGGAAAAAGGGCTCGTTCATCGTCACCGCCTTGATCGCGTGGATCGAGGTATCGGGGACGATCGACACGACCCGGTCGACGAGCAGCATCGGATAACGGTGCGGCAGCAGCGTCAGGATCCGGCGGATGTCCACCGGTCCCAATGCCCCTGCCGCTTTGTCCCCGTCGGTCACGATATCAGCGGGTCGTCGGTGCGGTGCCGGTCGGCGCCGGTGCGGCAGGGGTCGCGCCCGGCTGCGCCGCGCGGGCGGCGTCCATCAACTGCTGATTGCGCTGCTGAACGAGCTGGCCCGGCTGGTAACCGGCCGGAACTGCGGTCGACACGGTCGGCAGGATGCGGTTGAGTTCGGTCACGACTGCATCGGTGATGTCGACGTTGTTCTCGCGCGCCAGCACCGCATCGGGGTTGAGCAGCAGGTCGATCTTTTTCGCGGTCATCGCGGCCTTGATCGCCTCGTTCATGCGAACGCTGATCTGGTCTTCGACATAAGCGATGGCGAGTTCGATCGGCGCGCCGATCTGGCCAAGTTCAGCCTGCGCGGCCTGACGCTTGTCCTGCACCGCCTTCGCGGCCGCCTGCAAAGTGGCCTGGTTTGGCGGGGTCTTTTTCGCTTCTTCGTTGTATCGGGCGATCAGGACGTTGATTTCAGCCTGCAGCGTCTGGCCGCGCGACTGCTGCTGGTCGATCTGCGCCTTGTAAGTGGTTTCGATCTGCTGCGACGCGACCGAAAAGGCATTCGAGCGAGCGGCAGCGACGCGCACGTCGGCGACGCCGACGCCCTTTGCCTGGGCCATAGCCGGGACGGTGATGATCGGCGAAACCGACAGCGTGGCCATCGCCAGCGCCGAAGCGACAAGAATTTTCTTCATCAGAATTGGGTTCCTACGTTGAATGAGAAGCGTTTGGTATCATCACCCTCTTCTTTGCGAAGAGCGTAAGCGAAGTCGATCCGGAAGGGACCGAAGGGCGAGTTCCAGTTAACCCCGGCGCCAATCGCGACGCGCGGCATCCAGCTATCACCAAAGAAGCGCTCCTCGAACGGATCGAGGCGCGAAAAGCCGGTGGGACAGGTCGTGTATTGGCCAGTCCCTGTGGGGACGCCGCCCGTCGGTGTCGTCGTCGTTTCGCTCGCGAACTGGCTGGTGCCCGTCGTCGCGTTGCGGCAAAGCGACTTGATGAGGCCGAAACCCGGCGCGGTCGCGTCGGTTTCCCTGAAGTTGGCCAGCGTCGTCAGCGTCGGTCGCTTCACGCTGAACACCGAACCGACGTCGAGGAAAATCGAAGGCCGCAGCCCCAGTTCCTTCGCCCCGCTGCCGAGCGGGATGTCGAGTTCCAGTCGGCCCTGATAATAGGCGCGGCCGCCGAGTGCGTCGTCGATCTGACCACGGTCGCCGTCACCGTCCGTTATGACGATGGGGCTGGCGGGATTGGTGTTATCCACCGAATAGCGGATCACGCGCGGGCCAACGCCGCGAATATCGAAACCGCGCATTTGCGGTTCGCCAAGGAAGAAACGGTCGGTCAGGCGCACCTTGTCGCTGCCCGGGCTCGGAGCGCTGCCAAAGGGATAGATATAGCCGCCTTCAGCCGAGACATTGAGGATGAAGCGGCTGCCGAGGTTGAAGTGCTTGGAGGCGTTCGCACGGGTGCGGACATATTTGACGCTGCCGCCAAGCCCGGCAAAGTCCTGACTGAGCGACAGCGACTGGCCGCGCGTCGGGCGCAGGCGGTTGTCGCGGTCGTCATAGGCCAGCGTATAGCCGATGAGCGAGGTCGTGCGATTGCCGATCGCGTCGCACAGATAGCGGCCGGCGACGAGCGGATCGCACTGGTTGCCGAAGAAATAAATGCCGCGGTCGAGCGTCACATCGTCAAAGTTCAGGCTGTAACGCCCGAAGAAGGACATGAATTCGGTCAGCGGCACCCCGGCATTGAGCTGGAAGCCGGTCGTCACCTGCTGGAACGTCGTCTGGCGATCGTTGTTGATGAAGTTGAACGAGTTCAGATCGCGGCGATAGATGCTGCCGCCGACCGAGATATTGCGGTCGAACAGATAGGGTTCGGTAAAACCAAGCTCGACCGATTTCGAATAGCTCGAATAGTTGACCGACGCCTGCAACTGCTGGCCAAGGCCGCGGAAGTTACGCTGGCGGATCGATGCCTGGAGCAGGAAATTCTCGATCGACGAGAAACCGGCCGACAGCGACAATTCCCCGGTCGGCTTTTCCTCGACATTGGTTTCGAGGATGATGCGGTCGGGCGCGCTGCCTTCCTTGCGCTCGATCTCCAGATTTTCCTGGAAATAGCCCAGGCTGTTGAGACGCGCCTCGGTGCGCTTGATGCCGAAGCTGTTGAACGCGTCGCCTTCGTTCAGGCGGAATTCGCGGCGCACCACCTTGTCATGCGTCAGCGTGTTGCCGTTGACGTCGATGCGCTCGACATAAGTACGCGGGCTTTCGGCGACGTTGAAGGTGATCTGCATCGTCCGCGTTTCGGGATCGCGGCGGAATTCGGGATTGATGTCGGCAAAGGCATAGCCGAACAGGCCCGCGGTCTCGCTCAGGCTTTCGACCGTGTCCTCGACGAGCTTGGCATCATACCAGTCGTCTTTCTTCATCGGCAGCAGCGTTTTCAGCATTTCGGGCTGGAAGTCGCGCAGCTCGCTCTTCACATCGATGTCGCCGAACTTGTAGCGCTCGCCTTCCTCGACGACATAGGTGATGATGAAGTCCTGCTTGTTGCTGGTCAGCTCGGCGACCGCC
Source organism: Sphingopyxis sp. (assembly GCA_016463225.1). GTDB lineage: Bacteria > Pseudomonadota > Alphaproteobacteria > Sphingomonadales > Sphingomonadaceae > Sphingopyxis. Next base: position 41,757 of record JAEMRT010000011.1, read on the forward strand.
GAAATGACGCGGAAATCGGCATAGCCGTTCTGCAGGTAAAAGAGGCGCAGCTTCTGCTGGTCATAGGCCAGACGGTCGGGATCGTAGCTGGTGTTCGACGACAGGATCGTCAGCAGGCCCGACTCCTTGGTCGCCATCTCGTCCTTGAGGTCGCCGTCGCTGAACTTCTCGTTGCCGAGGATGCTGATCTGGCGGACCTTCGACTTAGGCCCTTCGTTGATTTCGAACACGACGTCGACGCGGTTCTGGTCGAGCGAGACCATCTTCGGTTCAACCGTCGCAGCGAAGCGGCCCTGACGTTTGTACAGCTCGATGATGCGCGCGACGTCGGCGCGGACTTTTGAACGGGTGAAGATCTGGCGTGGTGCGAGCTTGATCTCGGGGCGGATCTTGTCTTCCTTCAGGCGCTTGTTGCCTTCCAGAATGACGCGGTTGATGACCGGGTTTTCGGTGACCTCGATCGTCAGCGCACCATTATTGTCGGTGATCTGGAAATCCTTGAACAGCTCGGTCGCGGCGAGGTCTTTCAAGGCCTGGTCAAGAATCGACCGGTCATAGCGCTGGCCGACGCGCAGGCGCAGGTATGACAGGATCGTTTGCGCTTCAAGCCGCTGGTTGCCGACGATGGTGATCGTCTGGACAGTGGTCGCGGTCGGAGCCGCTTCGGCAGCGGGTGCCGGGATGGTCGGAGCAGCGACGGGCGGCGGCGCGACTTCCTGCGCCATGACCGGTGTTGCCAGCATCGTGCCGGCAAGCAGAAGTGCCGACAGCTGTGTCCGGCCCAAATATTTGTGTGAAGCCACGCTGTTCATCCCGAAAAAATAACTCAAAAGCGACCAACCCGCCTGACCGCGGGCTCGCGCGCACTCCCTGCCCCAGACTCGCTAGCCAATCAAGCGCGCGATCCCGTCCCATAGGCCCAATGAGCCCAAATCATTGAAAGTCACGACCAGCATCAGCGTGACGACCGCCGCAAAGCCGAATCGGAACGCCCATTCCTGCGCCTGCGGGGGAGCAGGGCGGCGCCGGACCGCCTCATAGGCGTAAAAGACCAAATGACCACCATCGAGCATGGGCAATGGCAAGAGGTTGATGAACCCCAGATTGATGGAAATAAAGGCGATGAACGAGATGAGCGCCACGACCCCCAAGGTCGCCATCTCGCCAGACTGCTTTGCGATCTTGACCGGCCCGCCCATGTCCTTGATCGACCGCTGGCCGGTCAGGAACTGGCTGAGGATATTGCCGGTCAGCCGCACCAGCGTCCATGTCTGTGCGACCCCCAACTGAACCGAGGTCAATGGGCTGGCTGTCGCATAAACCGGAGGTCCGGGCAGAACGCCGATAACGGCGCGCTCATTCTTGTTGCCGAATTGATCGGGTTCGGAAACGATCCGCGGCCGCAGCGCAATATTCAGCCGCTCTCCACCGCGTTCGATCCGAAGGTCCACCGGCTTGCCAAGATCGGGGGCGACCGCAATACGGATATCGTCGAAGGTATCCATCTCGCGGCCGTTGATCGCGGCGATGCGGTCGCCGACGCGCAAACCAGCCTCATCGGCAGCGCTGTTCGCATCGATCGCAGCAATCACAGGGGGCGTGGCCGGCACACCATAGGCCATGTTAAAGGCCGCAAAAATAGCGATGGCGAACAGGAAATTGGTCACCGGACCCGCCGCAACGATCAGCGACCGCTTCCACACTGGCTGCGCGGGAAAGGTGTGCGATTTCTGCTCGGCGGGCAATTGCTGCCATTCGGCGTCGGGCTGGCTCACCGCATCGCGGTCGCCTGCAAACTGGACATAGCCGCCCAGCGGCAACCAGCCGATCTTCCATTCGGTGCCGCGCTTGTCGGTCCAGCCCAAGATTTTGCGCCCGAAACCGATCGAGAAGGTATCGGCCTTTACCCCGCACCAGCGACCGACAATATAATGGCCATATTCATGCACGAACACGAGCGGGCCGAGCACCGCGAGGAACGCGACCGGGTAAAGCCAAAGCGGTACTTCAAGCATGTTCATATTGGTCCACAAAATGCTGGGCAGCCGCGCGGGATGCGGCATCGACGCTGAATATGTCCTGAAGCGATGACGGGGCCGCAGGTTCCGCGGCATCGATCACCCGGCGCACGGTATCGACGATCGCCGGGAAGGATATGCGTCCCGCCAGGAAAGCGGCAACCGCCACTTCGTTCGCCGCGTTGAGCTGTGCCGGGCGGGCGCCGCCGGCGGCGATCGCGGCGCGGCAGAGCGCTGTCGCGGGGAAACGGACCTCGTCGGTCGCCTCGAAATCGAGCCGCGCGATGGTCGCAAGGTCGAGCGGGGCGCACGGCGTCGCCATCCGCTGCGGCCAGGCCAGCGCACTCGCGATCGGGATCCGCATGTCGGGCGACCCCAGCTGCGCCAGCGTCGAGCAGTCGATATATTCGACCAGGCTGTGGATCACCGATTGCGGGTGGACGAGAATCTCGATGCGATCGAGCCCGACAGGGAAAAGATGATGCGCTTCAATGAGTTCGAGGCCTTTGTTCATCATCGTTGCCGAATCGACGCTGATCTTGGCGCCCATCGACCAGTTGGGATGCGCGACCGCTTGCGCCGGGGTGACGCGCGCCATGTCGACCGCGCTCATCGTGCGGAACGGCCCGCCGCTCGCGGTCAGGATGATACGCCGCACCTGATCGATTCGGCCTCCCGCCAGACACTGAAAGATTGCATTATGCTCGCTGTCGACCGGCAGGATGGTGGCGCCCGATGTGCGCGCCGCCGCCATCATCAGCGCCCCGGCCGAGACCAGCGCCTCCTTGTTGGCGAGCGCCACATCGGTGCCCGCTGCCAGCGCCGCCATTGTCGGGGCCAGCCCGGCCGTACCAACGATCGCCGCCATCACGAGGTCAGTCGGCCGCTGCGCCGCGGCGACCAGTGCGTCGGCGCCGGCGGCGACTTCGATGCCGGTACCGGCAAGCGCCTCACGCAACTCAGCGTAGCGCCCCGCATCGGCGATGACCGCGACGTCGGGACGGAATTCACGCGCCAGCTTCGCCAGTTCGGCAACATCGCTGTTCGCAGTCAGTACACCGACCTGCCACCCGTCGCCGTCGCGGCGGACAAGGTCGAGGGTCGATTGCCCCACCGACCCCGTGGCGCCGAACAGCGAGAGGCGGCGCGGGGTCATGTCAACCCGCCGCCCGCACCGCGATCTGGCCGGTAAAGGCCAGCGCGCCGAGCAGCAGCGCCACCGGCAGCACGCCGTCGACGCGGTCGAACAGCCCGCCGTGACCGGGGATCAGCTTGCCTGAATCCTTCACCCCGGCGCGGCGCTTCATCCAGCTTTGCGCCAGATCGCCGAGCTGCGCGAGCAGGCCCATGAACAGGCCGATACACAGCGGCACGCCCACAATGCCTGCGCGGTCGCCGATGGTGGCGCTGGCGATCAGCGCGGCGATCATGCCGCCGATCAACCCCGACCAGGTTTTCGACGGGCTGATTTTGGGGGCAAGCCGCGCGCCGCCAAAGGCGCGGCCAGCAAAATAAGCGCCGATATCGGTTGCCCACACCATGCCGAACACCCAGAGCGCGGCGGTCATCCCCAGCTGATCGCGGATAAACCACAGGCCCGCCATGGCGCCAAGGGTCACGACCGGTCCGAGGATGGTCAGCGCGGCTTTCGCGCCGCCGCCGATCGTCATCGCGCGCACCAGCGCCAGCCATTCGACGATAACGAGGGCACCGCCAACCAGCAGCAGCAGGCCGAACGCCAGCCCGCCGAACCACAAGGCGGTGCCCGCGATCGCAAACAGGATGATCGCCGACCCGATCCGTACCCAAAGGTCCGATTTACCCGCCGCCATGCTCTATAGTCCCCCGTAACGACGATCGCGGCGCGCAAAATGGTCGAGCGCCGCCTGCAGGTCGGCCGGTTTGAAATCCGGCCACAAAATGTCGGTGAAATACAGCTCGGCATAGGCCGACTGCCACAGCAGGAAGTTCGACAGTCGTACTTCGCCCGAGGTGCGGATGAGCAGATCGAGCGGCGGCATGTCGGCAGTGTCGAGATGCGCCGCGATTGCCGCTTCGCTGATCTCGCCCGTCGCCGCGGCAGCTTGCGCCGCGCGCACAAGTTCGTCCTGGGCGCCATAGTTGAGCGCCACGGCAAGCGTCGTACGCTTGTTGCCCGATGTGCGCTCGAGCGCATTTTCGATCAGCTTGACCACATCAGGCGCCAGCGCGCGCCAGTTGCCGATCACTTTCAGCTTCACATCATTGGCTGCAAATTCGTCGAGATCACTGAGGATGAAGCGCTTCATCAACCCCATCAGGTCGTTGACTTCATCCTCGGGCCGTTTCCAGTTTTCGGACGAAAAGGCATAGAGCGTCATTGCCTCGATGCCGAGGTCGCCCGCTGCGCGAACGATCGTGCGCACCGCCTCGACCCCGGCCTTGTGACCGGCGACGCGGGGCAGCAGGCGTTTTTTGGCCCAACGACCATTGCCATCCATGATGATGGCGACATGGCGCGCGCCGTGGCTGGCGGCTGACGTCGTCATATTCTGCACAGGGTTCCGAAAGCCGCCCGGTCCACTAGCCCAGGATTTCCTTTTCCTTCGCGGTCGCCGCGGCGTCGAGTTCGGCGATCGTCGCGTCGGTCAGTTTCTGCACCTCGGTCTCGTGACGCTTGCGCTCGTCTTCGCTGATTTCTTTCTTGTTCTCGTCGGCCTTCAGATTGTCCATGCCGTCGCGGCGGACGTTGCGCACCGCAATGCGCGCCGCTTCGGCGTATTTGCCGGCGAGCTTGGACAGCTCCTTGCGGCGCTCCTGCGTCATTTCGGGGATAGGCAGGCGCAACATCTGGCCATCGACGATCGGGTTGAGGCCGAGCCCCGCCGAGCGGATCGCCTTGTCGACCGGTCCGACGTTCGACTTGTCCCACACCTGTACCGTCAGCATCCGCGCTTCGGGGGCGCTGACCGAGGCGACCTGATTCAGCGGCATGTGCGCGCCATAGACCTCGACCGTCACCGGATCGAGCAGCGCGGTGTGCGCGCGGCCGGTACGCAGGCCCGAAAGGTCGCTCTTCAGCGCCTCGACCGCGCCGTGCATCCGGCGTTCAAGGTCGGCCTTGTCATATTTCGCCATCGTCTTGTCCTCTCTTATTGTATCAGGCGTCGCCGAGCGTATTTCCGTTAATCGGCATCGCCGACAATCGTCGAAACACCCTCGCCGCCCAGCACCCGTGCCAGATTGCCGGCCTCGCGAATGTTGAACACGACGATCGGAATATGATTGTCGCGGCACAGCGCGACCGCGCTCGCGTCCATCACCTTCAGATTGTCGGCGAGGACGCGGTCATAGCTGAGCGTGTCGTAACGGACCGCCGACTTATCCTTTTTGGGATCGGCGTTATACACGCCATCGACACTGGTACCTTTGAGCAGCGCGTCGCACTTCATCTCGGCAGCGCGCAGCGCGGCGCCGCTGTCGGTGGTGAAATACGGCGCACCGACACCCGCGGCGAAGATCACCACCCTGCCCTTTTCCAGATGGCGTTCGGCGCGGCGGCGGATCACCGGTTCGCACACCTTGTCCATCTCGATCGCCGACTGGACGCGCGTTTCGACGCCCAGCTGTTCGAGCGCGTTCTGCATAGCCAGCGCGTTCATCACGGTGGCGAGCATGCCCATATAGTCGGCCTGCGCGCGGTCCATGCCCTTGGCGGCGCCCGCCATGCCGCGAAAGATATTGCCGCCGCCGATGACGAGGCAGATTTCAAGCCCGCGTTCCTTGGCTTCCTTGACCTCGGCGGCCATGCTGGCGACGGTTTCAGGGTCGATGCCGAACGGGGTCGATCCCATCAGCGCCTCGCCCGACAGTTTCAGCAAGATGCGTTTCATGCCGGGCAGTGCCATGATCAGAGGAACCTCTTTGGGGGGTTAGATACGCGAATGGCGCGCACCCTAGTGAAGGCGCGCGCCATTGCCAAGCGGACTGCCACGCCTTGGCGCGGCAACTCCGCGTTTCTTTTTAGACGCCAGCGACCGCTGCGACTTCCGCCGCGAAATCGCTTTCTTCCTTCTCGATGCCTTCACCGAGCTGGAAGCGGGTGAAACCCTTGAGCGTGATCGTCGCACCGACATCCTTGCCGGCTGCGGCAACGACTTCGGCGACCGGGGTCTTGCCGTCCATCACGAACAGCTGCGACAGCAGCGCGTTTTCCTTGCGGAACTTGGCGATGCCGCCGTCGACCATCTTTGCGGCGATGTCGGCGGGCTTGCCCGACTGGGCCGCCTTTTCTTCGGCGATCGCGCGTTCGCGGGCGACGAGTTCGGGATCGAGATCGTCCCCGTTCAGCGCCAGCGGGTTGGCGGCGGCAACGTGCATCGCCAGCTGCTTACCCAGCGGTTCGAGGACATCGGCGCCGGCGGTCGATTCGAGCGCGACGAGCACGCCGATCTTGCCCATGCCGGGAGCGGCGGCGTTGTGGACATAAGCGGTGACGACGCCCGAGTTCACCGACATGATGGCCGAACGGCGCAGCGACTGGTTTTCACCGATCGTCGAGATATTCTGCGTCAGCTGTTCGGTGACAGTGCCGCCGGCCGGATAAGCCGACGCGCCCAGCGCGTCGATGTCGGCGATATTGCCGGCAAGCGCGACATTGGTCACGTCGCGCACGAAGGTCTGGAACTGCTCGTTCTTGGCAACGAAATCGGTTTCGCTGTTCACTTCGACCATCGCGCCGCGAGTGCCGTCGGTGGCGACGCCAACCAGACCTTCAGCGGCGATGCGGCCTGCCTTTTTGGCGGCGGCGGCGAGGCCCTTGGTGCGCAGCCAGTCGATCGATGCTTCGATGTCGCCGCCATTATCGGCGAGCGCCCTTTTGCAATCCATCATCCCTGCGCCCGTGCGGTCGCGCAGTTCCTTGACGAGAGCGGCCGTAATTTCAGCCATCGGTGATCCTTTCAAATGAGAAGCGGTCCCGAGAGGGAACCGCTGCGCCGCACGCGTGGCGGCGGGACAAGTCAAAACAATGACCGAGGGCGGCGGCTGCCGTTTCGCTGCGCGCCGCCCCCGTCATTCAGGCGCGCTTAGGCGTCGCTCTGACGTTCGGTTTCGGCAGCCGCCTCGGCGGGAACCTGTTCGTCTTCGGTCACCGGAGCAGCTTCGACTGCCGGAGCCGCTTCGACAGCCGGAGCAGCTTCGACGACCGGGGCTTCTTCAGCAACCGGGGCAGCAGCTTCTTCGACCAGCGCCGGTTCGGCGACGGGGTTCACCGCAGCGCCCAGGTCTTCGCCGCGATCGGCGCGAGCCTGCTGGCCGCCACGCGTCGCGGCCTGAGCGATCGCATCGCAGTACAGGCGGATGGCGCGCGCGGCGTCATCGTTGGCCGGAACCGGGAAAGCGATACCATCGGGCGAGACGTTCGAATCGAGGATCGCGACGACGGGGATACCAAGGACGTTGGCTTCCTTGATCGCCAGCTCTTCCTTGTTCGCGTCGATCACGAACATCACGTCGGGAATGCCGCCCATGTCGCGGATACCGCCGAGCGACATTTCGAGCTTGTCGCGTTCGCGGGTGCGGTTGAGCACTTCCTTCTTGGTCAGGCCCGAGGTGTCGCCCGAAAGCTGTTCCTCAAGGGTCTTGAGACGCTTGATCGAACCCGAGATCGTCTTCCAGTTGGTGAGCATGCCGCCCAGCCAGCGGTGATTGACGAAATGCTGACCCGAAGCGCGGGCAGCATCGGCGATCGGACCCTGCGCCTGGCGCTTGGTGCCGACGAACAGAACCTTGCCACCCGACGCCGCCGACGAGGCGACAAATTCGAGGGCGCGCGCGAAAAGCGGCACGGTCTGCGACAGGTCGAGAATGTGGATGCCGTTACGCGCACCGAAAATATACGGCTTCATGCGCGGGTTCCAGCGGTGGGTCTGGTGGCCGAAGTGGGCGCCAGCCTCGATAAGATTCTGCATCGTGACGACAGGTGCCGCCATAGTCTTTCTCCTTCCGGTTGGTCCTCTGGAAAGCAAGAACCGGGTTCCGCAAGCGGATGATCCCGGCACCGGTTTATGTGCGCCTTCCATGTGGAATGCGCGGGCCGTTAGCCGCGTTGATCGCCAAAAGCAAGCGCCGACGGCGCATTCGGGATGAACGGTGCGCGCGTCCGATCATTCGATCCGGCGCCAATCTGACTCCATTCGTCGCAAAACACTTGAGAACAAAACAGGAACATGCAACCAAAAGCCAAGCGAAACCGTCATTCCCGCTGGAAAGGTTTCGTTAACGAAAACCCGGAAGGACAGATCATGGTTCAGGTCGCAGCCGCACTCCTCTTCGCCCTCGCCGCCGGACTCGGCATCACCGTGATCCTTGCCATGCTGAAATCAAACGAGACGGCGATTCTTTCGGCGTTACTCGGTGAAGGTGCTTTCACAGGCGATGCCGCACCCCAGCCCGGACCTGCGACGGTCATCAAGCTCCGCCCGTCAGCACCGCGTCGCCACATCGCGCGCGCCATCGTCGCCCGCCCCCAGCTCAGCAAGCCACAGTTCAGCCGCGCCGCCTGACCTTGGCATAGCTGGCGAGGCCGAACGGCAGCGCCGCCACATAAAGCGCACAGACGAAAAGCAGGGTGAGCCAGGGCGCGGTGACTAGCGCCGCGCCGAGCAGGCCAACCCCCGCAAGCGCGAACAGGCGCCACGACCGGCGCAACCGGATCGACGACCAGCTGAACGTCGGGAGCGCCGAAATCATCAGCATTGCCACCGCCAGCGCCCATGGCATGACGACATACCATTCGCGGAACAGCGGATTGTCGGTGACAAGCCACAAGTAGATCGGGACAAATGCCAGCCCGGCTCCCGCAGGTGCCGGAATCCCGGTCATGAAACCCGCCGATTTGTGCGGCTGAAAATCAGCATCCATCCGCGAGTTGAAACGGGCGAGGCGCAGCGCGCAGCATACCGCCAGCGCCAGCGCCGCGGTCCAGCCAAACTTCGGCGCGTCCTGGAGCGACCACAGGAACAGGATCATCGCCGGAGCCACGCCAAAGGCGATAACGTCCGACAGCGAATCGAGCTCGGCGCCAAATTTGCTCTGCGCGCGGAGCAGGCGGGCGATGCGCCCGTCCATGCCGTCGAGTACGCCGGCAAAAATCACCGCGGCGATGGCGAGTTCAAACTGCCCGCCGATCGCAAAGCGCACCCCGGTCAGGCCAAAACACAGTGCCAGCACGGTAATTGCATTGGGGGCAAAGGCGCGCAGGCTGATCCCGCCGATACGGCGGCCCGCGGCGTCGGCCGGAAGCTGGTTGTCGTCTGTCACCCTATTGTCCAATGCCGTCGATCATCGCAGCCTGACCGATCCGCGCGACAACGGTCTCGCCCGCCAGCGTCCGCTGACCGAGCAGCACCTGCGGCGTCGTGCCAGCGGGCAGATAGACATCGACGCGGCTGCCGAAGCGGATCAGCCCGACGCGCTGGCCGGTGACCAGTTCATTGCCCATGGTGACGAACGGCATGATCCGACGCGCCACGAGGCCGGCGATCTGGGTAAAGCCGATACGGACGCCGTCGGCGCGCTCGACGACGAAATGCTGGCGTTCATTCTCCTCGCTCGCCTTGTCGAGGTCGGCGTTGAGGAATTTACCGGGGATATAGACGAGCTTGCGCAGCGTCCCGGCGACCGGGGTGCGATTGATGTGAACGTCGAAGACGCTCATGAAAATCGACACGCGCAGCATCGGCCCATCGCCCAGCCCGTCCGCGCCGGCGATCTCGGGCGGAGGGGGCACTTCAGCAATCTGGGTGACCAGCCCGTCGGCGGGCGCGATGACGACATCGCTGCCGGTCGGGGTGATGCGCATGGGATCGCGGAAAAAGGTACCGACCCACACGGTCACGCCGAGCATCAGCCAAGGCAGGATCGGCCAGCCGAGCAGGAAGAAACAGAGGGTGATGATAGCCGCAATCAGGAGGAACTTGCGTCCCTCAGGATGGATTGAGGGCCATTGCCATTTGATACCGCCACCGGGGCGGTTGGAAGAGATGATGTTGGACATGGCCGTTCTTCTAGGGTGCGTGCCTGATACTGACAATGGATAAGGCACAGCGCGGGTTCCACCACGCCCATTGATCAATCGCGCCGCTTTGCCTAAGGCCCGCTGCAACTCCGACTCCCCAAGGATAAAGGCAGCAGCATGGGCAAGATCAAGGTAGCCAACCCGGTCGTCGAACTCGACGGCGACGAAATGACCCGGATCATCTGGCAATGGATCCGCGAGCGGCTGATCCTTCCCTATCTCGACATCGACCTGCATTATTACGATCTCAGCATCGAAATGCGCGACCAGACCGACGACAAGATCACGGTCGATGCTGCCAACGCGATCGCCAAATATGGCGTTGGCGTCAAATGCGCGACGATCACCCCCGACGAAGAGCGCGTCGTAGAATTCGGCCTGAAGAAAATGTGGAAGTCGCCGAACGGCACGATCCGCAACATTCTGGGCGGCGTCGTGTTCCGCGAACCGATCGTGATGAAGAATGTCCCGCGCCTCGTCCCCGGCTGGACCGACCCGATCGTCGTCGGCCGCCACGCCTTCGGCGACCAGTATAAGGCAACCGACTTCCGCGTCCCCGGCCCGGGCAAGCTGCGCCTGGTGTTCGAAGGCGAAGACGGCAAGGTCATCGACGAGGAAGTGTTCCTGTTCCCCTCGTCGGGCGTCGCGATGGCGATGTACAACCTCGACGATTCGATCCGCGACTTCGCGCGCGCCAGCCTGAATTATGGCCTCGCGCGCAAGTGGCCGGTGTATCTGTCGACCAAGAACACGATCCTGAAAGCCTATGACGGCCGCTTCAAGGACATTTTCGAGGAAGTGTTCAACGCCGAATTCAAGGCCGATTTCGATGCCGCGGGCATCGTTTACGAACACCGCCTGATCGACGACATGGTCGCATCGGCGCTCAAATGGTCGGGCAAGTTCGTCTGGGCCTGCAAGAATTACGACGGCGACGTCCAGTCGGACACCGTCGCGCAGGGCTTTGGCTCGCTCGGCCTGATGACCAGCGTGCTGATGACCCCCGACGGCCAGACGGTCGAATCCGAAGCGGCGCACGGCACAGTCACCCGCCACTATCGCATGCACCAGCAAGGCAAGGCGACCTCGACCAACCCGATCGCGTCGATCTTTGCGTGGACCGGCGGCCTCAAGCACCGCGGCAAGCTCGACGACAATGCCGAGTTGATCAAGTTTGCCGAAACGCTTGAGCGGGTCTGTGTCGATACCGTCGAAAGCGGCAAGATGACCAAGGATCTGGCGCTGTTGATCGGTCCCGACCAGAATTGGCTGACCACCGAAGGTTTCTTCGAGGCGGTCGTCGAAAACCTTGAAGCCAAGATGGGCGCCTGACCTAATTTCGTCATCCCGGCGAAGGCCGGGATCTCACCGGTGCGTAAACACGAGAGGGTGCGATCCCGGCCTTCGCCGGGATGACAGCTTAGATGTTGGTCTATAACCACCTAGCCAATCGGGGCCGGCCTGCATAAGGTCGGCCCCTATGGTATCGGAAACAGAAACATCAGCCATCGGCAATGCGCTGGTGGTCCTCGGCGCCGCGGGCATCGTGATTCCGGCGTTCGCGCGCTTTCGCCTGCCCCCCGTCATCGGTTTCATCCTCGTCGGCCTGCTCGTCGGGCCATCGGGGCTCGGCGCGCTCGCGGGCGATTATCCCTGGCTGAAGCATGTCACGATCGGATCGACCAACGACATCGCGCTGTTCGCCGAATTCGGCATCATCCTGCTGCTGTTCTCGATCGGCCTCGAACTGTCGTTCCGCCGCCTGTGGTCGCTGAGGAAACTGGTGTTCGGGGTTGGTGCTGCCGAGCTGTTCCTGAGCGGCGCTATTTTGGGCGGGGGACTATGGCTGCTCGGTGGCCTGTCCACCCCCGCCGCCCTCGGCCTTGGCATCGCGCTGGCGCTGTCCTCGACCGCGCTGGTGCTACCGATGGTCGGCACCAAGTCCGCGGTCGGCCGCGCCTCGTTTTCGATGCTGCTGTTCGAAGATCTGGCGATCGTCCCGATCATCTTCATCCTCGGCGCCTTCGCGCCCAACGCCGCGGGCGACAGCACCGAATTGCTGCTCACCACCTTGTGGCAGGGGGTGCTGGTTGTCGCGATGCTCGCGGTCGCCGGCTGGTTCCTGCTGCCGCGCATTTTCGCGCAGGCGGCGCGCGCGAAGGATCCCGAGCTGTTCCTCGCCGCCAGCCTGCTGGTCGTCATCGTCGCTGCGCTCGCCACCGCAACCGTCGGCCTGTCGCCGATCGTCGGCGCGCTGCTCGCCGGGCTGATGATCGCCGAGACCGAATATCATGGCGAGGTCGAGGCGATCACCGCGCCGTTCAAGGGGCTCGCGCTCGGGGTGTTCCTGATCAGCGTCGGCATGGGGCTGAACCTCAAGACGATCGCCGAACAATGGCCGATGCTCGTTGCAGCGGTCGTCGGGGTCGTCGCGGTCAAGGCGGTCGTCACCGCGCTGCTGCTGCGCTTTTCGGGCGCGCGCCGCGGTACGGCGGCCGAGGTTGGGCTGCTGATGGCGAGCCCGTCGGAAACGACCTTGATCGTGCTGACCGCTGCGCTGACCGCGGGGCTGATCGATCCCGAAACGGCCAGTTTCTGGCAGCTCGTCACCGCCATCGGCCTCACCATCACGCCCCTGCTCGCACGCGTCGGCCATGACATATCGCGGCGGATCGAGATGCGCAGCGGCGACACCCCAGCCGAAGAACCCGCGACCGCGCGCACGGTGATCGTCGGCTTCGGCCGCGTCGGGCGCACCGTCGCCGAATTGCTGCGCGAACATGGCCGGTCGTACATCGCGGTCGATGCAGACATCGACACCGTCGCCGCGGCGCGGCGCGATGGTTTTAAGGTGCGCTTTGCCGACGTTGCTCGACAGGGCAGTCTGGACAAGCTGGGCATCGAAAGCGCCGATGCAATCGTGCTGACGATGGACGATCCGGTCCAGCAGCTGCGGATGACCAGGCAGATGCGGCTGAAATATCCCGATCTGCCAATTATCAGCCGCGCGCGCGATGCCGACCATGCTGCGGCGCTGTATCAGGCGGGGGCGAGCGACGCGGTGCCCGAAACGCTCGAGAGCTCGCTGCAGCTCGCCGAAGCGGTGCTGATCGACCTCGGTGTCGCGATGGGCCCGGTGATCGCGTCGATCCACGATGTGCGCGCCAAGATGCGGCGCGACATCATGACCAAGGGCGAACTCGACCGCGAACCGCGCATCCGCAAGGTGCGCGCCCCGGCACCCGGCGGCGAAACGGCTTAGCGTCCGCCCGCCGTCGGAGCCGCCGTTGCGGTCGCCGCACCGAGCGCCGATGCATCGGCCAGCGTCATCCCCTTGGGCAGGATCGCCAGCGACCATTGGCGCTGCGGCGTGAGATATTGCTGCGCCAGCCGCTGGACATCCGCCGCGGTGACCGCGGCAATATCGTCCTGCATCGACAGCGCGGCGGCGGTGACGCGCGGATCGCGCGTCGCGCCCTCCAGCAGGAACATCCAATAGACATTGCCGGTCGAAGCACGCGCGACCTGTTCGCGGATAGGCACCGCGTTGCGCGTCAGCTCGTCGGCGCTGACCGGCTTGGCCACCAGATCGGCGGCAATGTCGCGCGCGATGCCATAAAAACGGTCGAGATCCTTGGGCGCGAGCAGGCTGCCGACGAGCAGATAGCCGCCGGTGTCGAACCCGGTCGGCCAATGGCTGTCGACCACCGGCCCATAGCTGGCCCCCTGTTCGGCGCGGAGACGATCAAACAGCCGGTCATTGAACACCGCCGCCAGCACTTCGAGCCCGCGCGCGTCGCGCGGACTGGTCAGGCCGCCGCTGGTCGGCCATGCGGTCATCGCCGCTGCCTGTCCCTGTTCGCCGCGATGATAGGCGATGTCGGGTACCGTGACATGTTTGGCAAAATCGACGCGCTGGCCGTTCGCCGGTGCCAGAATCTGGCGCGGCGGCAATGCGCCGAGCGTGCTCGCCAGGATCTGGCGATAATCGACCGCTTCAAGGTCGCCGAAAATCTGCACCTCGATCGGCCCGCTGGCGAGTCGCGGTTCCCAGAAGGCACGGAAAGCGGCGGGGGTCAGCGCTTCGATCTGCGCCTTGTCGGGCGCCGCCCAGCGCGCGTCGTTATTGGTCAGCCAGCCGCGCAGGTTGCGGTCGAGCACGGCGTTGGGGGTGGCGTCGTTGAGGTCGTAGCCAGTGAGATAACCGATGCGCAGGCGATCGATCGGCGCTGCATCCCAGCGCGGCTGCGCCAATTTACCCGCGATCAGACGCATCTGGTCGGCGAGGTCCGCAGGTTTGCTTTCTGCCGACAATTCGAACGCATCATCATCGATCGCGAAATTGAGCTGGATCTGCCGCCCGTTGGTCAGCTGGTCGATCTCATTCTGGCCCCACGGTCCGATCCCGCTCGCGACCAGCGCATAATCGCCCGTCCACAGCAGGTTCGGTGCGTCGGCGGCGACGCTGCGGTTGCCGGTACCGAACCGCACATTGACGCGCACCTTGCCCGGTTCGACCTTGTTGTTCGATACCAGCGCGGTGACACCATTGGCGAATTCGATCCGCTCGGCGCGCAGCCCGAGCAAGCTGTTGGTCGACGTAATCGCACCCGGCGTTCCGATGACGGGGAGCTGCTTGAAATCGGCCTGCACCGTCGCCAACCGGTCGTCGCGCGCGGTCACCGGCGCCTTCAGCGCCGCGAGTACAGCCGCGTTGCCGCCGGCCGCGGCCGGCGTCGTCAGCACCACGCGCGTCACCGGCGCAGCAAAGATCGCCTTGCTGATCTCGAGCATGGCCCGGGGCGTCGCCGACGCGCGGATCGCCTTGAACATGTCGACCTGACCCTGCGGGCTAGTCACCGTCTCGCCGATGTCGACCGCGCGCACCATGTCGTCGGCTAGCCGTGCGCCGGGCTCGTTACGCGCATTTTCCCATTCCTTGCGCAGGAAGGCTTCGATCTCGTTGGCTTCGCGGTCGATATCGGCCTGCGACGGCGGATTGCTGACCGCATCGGCGATCACCCCGCGTACGTCGGCAAGCGCGGCCTTCCAGTCACTGAGCGGGACGATTGATGCCATCGTCACGTCGGCGCTGCGGCTGACATATTGCTGTTCGACCGTGGCGACCAGATAGCTGCCGCCGCTGCGCGCGCGGTTTTCGAGCCGCCGGTTGACGAGCGCTTGGGCAATGAATTCCAGATAGAGCCGCCGCGTGTTTTCGACCGTGTCGATCCGTTTCTTCCACGGGCGGACCATCGCCAGCGTCAGCGCGAGCGGCTGGTTCGTCTCGACGATCTCGCGCGCCGCCGGCGCCCTGGGGTCGGGCTTGCCGAAATCAGGGTCAGCGGGTTTCGGCCCGTCGGTGCGCCAGTCGCCGTAATATTTTGCGACGAGCCGCGCCAGTTCGGCGGGCTCAGCGTCGCCGACGATGACCACCACCGCACGCTCGGGGCGATACCAGCGCTTGTGGAACGCGGCGACGGTGGCCGCGCTCGCCTTGCCCAGCGATGCTGTCGTACCGATCGGTGAGCGGTCGCCGAGCAGCTGACCGGCGAACAGATGCGCATTGGTCGCATCGCCGATCCGTTTTTGCGGACCATCCGATTCGCGCAGTTCAGACATCACAACGCCGCGCTCGGCGGCGACCGCCAGTTCCGAAATCCGCGGTTCGCGGACCATGCCCGACAGCAATTTCATGCTCTCGTCGAGATTGGTGGGCGTCACACTCGGCAGGTCGAGCTGATACACCGTCTGGGTCGGGGTGGTCTGCGCGTTCGAATCGCTGCCAAAGGTGACGCCGAACCGCTGCCAGATGCGTTTGGCTTCGCCGTCGGGGATATGTTCGGAGCCGCGAAAGGTCAGATGCTCGAGCAAATGGGCATAGCCGCGTTCCTGTTCGGTCTCGAACATCGATCCGACGTCCATCCGCACCCGGATCGACACCTGGCCCGGGGGTACGCCATTGTTGCGCACCGCATAGCGCACGCCGTTGGGCAGGACGCCGAATTGCCACGCCGTGTCGCGCGGGATGTCGCTGCCGGCATAAAGCCAGTCGCCGTTCGCCGCCTGACTGGTCGTGGCGGTCGATGCGCTTCCGCTTTGCGCGTTGACCGCGAAAGGAAGCAGCAACAGCGCCGCGCCAGCACTGGCGCACAGGAGCGATCGGGAAAAACGAAGCGACATACGCGCAGGAGAATTGGCCATTGGGCCATCTTATCGCGTTCAAACCTTGCTGGCCACTGAACTGTCGCGGCGCTTGTCCTGCAAACCGCATCGGCTTAGCGAGGGGTGATGACCACGACCAGTAATCCGCAGCTCGGCGCCCCGATCGCCGCGCTCATCCAGATGACCAGCGGGATCGACCCTGCGACCAATCTCGCGACGATCGATCGCGCGATGGCCGACGCAGCAGCGGGTGGTGCGGTGATGGCCTTTCTGCCCGAAATGTCGCTGCTGCTCGATCGCGACCGCGCGCGATCGGCGGCGCATATCGTTCGCGAAAGCGACAGTCCGTGGCCCGCCGCGCTGCAGGCGCTGGCGCAGAAACACGGACTGTGGCTCCATTCCGGATCGATGCCGCTGCTCGCCGACGACGGCGAGCGACGCGTCAACCGCAGCCATGTGATCGCCGCCGACGGCAGCATCCATGCGCGCTATGACAAAATCCACATGTTCGACGTCACGCTGCCGTCGGGCGAAAAGTGGACCGAATCGGCGGCCTATGCCGGCGGCGACGCACTCGTCGTCGTGGATACGCCGCTCGGGCCGTTGGGGCTCAGCATCTGTTATGACCTGCGCTTTGCCGAACTCTATCGCGCCCTGGTCGATCGCGGCGCGGCGCTGATCGCAATCCCCGCCGCCTTCACGGTGTCGACCGGCGAAGCGCATTGGCACATCCTGATGCGCGCCCGCGCGATTGAAACCGGCTGCCATGTTCTGGCGGCAGCGCAATGCGGGGACCATGAAGATGGCCGCGCGACCTATGGTCACAGCCTGATCGTCGATCCGTGGGGCGCAGTGTTGGTGGATGCAGGCGCCGTCAGCGACGAAACTGGGTATCGCATGGTGTTGGCGCCGATCGATGTCGCTGCGGCGGATCGTGCGCGGCAAGCAATTCCGCTGGACCGCTCACGGGCCATGCGGCGCATCACGCTTTAGGCCGCGCGACCACACTTTCAGCGACAACGGCAGCCAAGCCCCGGTCGCAACGCCGGACCAGACACCTCGCCAACGAATATTGCCGACGCGCAAAAGGCCCCGAGCGAGCTCGGAGCCTTTTGGTATCTTTAGCGATCAGCCGTAATTACGGGCTGGTCGGCGAGTCGTCGTTGTTGTCCGACGCGATGATGATGCCGCCGATGATGGCAGCAAGCGCGACGATCGCGATGATCCAGCTCGTGCTGCCTTCGAGTTCGCTCTGGCCGTCAACGGCCGAAGCGGCACGGGCTGCGGGAGCGGCCGACGCGGCAACCGGGGCTGCAATCATCGAGGTCGCTGCGAGAGAGATCGCAGCCTTTTTAAGCAGGTTCATCATTTTCTCCGTCCACTGGATTAGTCTTGTCGAATCACACCTGAGGCGAACCCCCGGTCTGCTTCTGCATGGCCCTCTTAGGCATGGCGATCAGCAAAAGCAACGACGATTTGCCCTAGCCCGCCAATTCTTACCAAATTGCTAAATAGAGAGAAAGTTGTTGCAAAAAGGCCACTAGCCCCGGCGAACACGCTCAAAGGATTCGCAGGTCACGGGGTATCCCAGATGCCCCGGAATGCACAGAAACGCCTGCCCGTCGCGATCCTCGATCCATGGCGTGATCAATTCGACCGGAAATTGGTCCGAATGCTCCGAAAAGCCCATAAAATCGGTAACTTGGGCGAGCCGCTCAAGGTTCCGCCGCGTGGGAAAAATCACCGACACGTCACCGCGATCGGCCATCGTCAGCGTCTGACGGGCGCTCGCCCAGAAAATATGGCTGTGCTCGGCCTCCTCGACGGTCAACTCATGACTGTGCGGCGGGGCGGCAACCGCATAGAATCGCGTATCGAAAGTCCGCGCCTCTTTGAAATTCGGACACCAGCGCGCGAATGGTATCAGCGAATCCAATGCGATTCGGTCGCCGCGCGTCGCCAGCATGTCAGAGAGCAGAGTTCCGGCAAGCAACGCTTGACGAGCATCAGCCACCTCACCGTCTGCCAGCCCGGGCCAGCCGACGGCAAGGCCGGTTTCTTCCAGCGTCTCGCGCAGCGCCGCCACCCGCGCCGCGCCGTCGGCTTCATCGAGGTCGGGCGCGTGCTGGCGCGCCACCAGATAATCGTCAGGATCGACCCGCCCGCCGGGAAATACGACGGCCCCCGCGGCGAACGCCATGTTCGTCGAGCGTTTGACCATCAATATTTCGTCGGGCCCGCCGTCGTCCGACGGGCGCATAATCACCAGCGTGGCCGCAGGTATCGCACCTTCGGGCAGGACTTCCAACGGAGCGGACGGCGGGACGGCGCTGGTCATGGCCCCTGCGATAACCCGGCACTGCAGGCTTGTCATCTCGGCATTGCGGGGCAGCGAGCGCGGGTGCAAGAAGGACGCGGACAGGACGGGGAGCGAGGCATTGGGGATTGTCGAGATTTTGGGCGTCGCCGGCAGCTTGAGCCTCCTCGCCGGATGGCGACTCTACCTCACCATATTGGCCACCGGTACCGCGATGCATTTTGGCTGGCTGCCCCTCCCCGAACATCTCGCCGCATTGCAGGTGCTGGCGAACCCGTGGGTGCTCGGCGTCGCGGCGGTCGGCACCCTAGCCGAATTCCTCGCCGACAAGATCGCCTGGGTCGATTCGATCTGGGACATGATCCACAGCGCCATCCGCCCGCTCGGCGGGGCGCTGCTCGCGCTCGCGCTCGTCGATGCGTCCGATCCAACCTGGCAGGTGATCGCCTTCCTGCTCGGCGGCGGCGGCGCATTGCTCAGCCATGGCGCCAAGGCGACGACGCGCGCCGTCGTCAACGCCAGCCCCGAACCGTTCAGTAATGCCGTGGTATCGACTGGCGAGGATGTCGCGACTGGCGGCCTTCTGGCCTTGGCCATCGCGTTTCCGCCGCTCGCGATTGTTATCGCGATTGTCATGGCGATCGCCGCGGTGGTCGTGATCATCGCGCTGCGCCGCCTGCTCCGCAATATCAAGGCGACACTGAAGCGGGCGCTGGGCGACGAACCGCCCGGCGCCGACGCGCTCCCGCCCGTCTAGGATCAGGGGGGCAGCAGCGCTTTCAGCGGCGTTTCGGTGTCGGCCAATTGCTCGGCGGTTGCCTCCAGCCTGGCGGTAACGATCATCCGGCCCTGCACATAATCCTTCGTCGCGTTGACGCAGTCAATCGCGATCACCCTGCCCGCCTTGAGATAGACAACCGAGAAGCTGCGCGTCCCCGGGTCGCCGCGCATCACCGCGCGGTCATGGCCGGTCGACAGCCCCGCAGTCTGGAGCTTGAGATCATATTGGTTCGACCAGAACCAGGGGATCGCATGATAGGGCGCTTCATCGCCGACGATGCCTTTCGCGACGACATTCGCTTGGTCGTTGGCGTTCTGCACCGATTCCAGCCGGATCACGACACCTTCGGCATAGTCATTTTCGTGCGCGGCACAGTCGCCGATCGCATAGATGTCGGGCAGGCTGGTTTTGCACAGCCGGTCGACGAGCACGCCGTTGCCACCCTCGGCCCCCGCGACGATCAGCGGTTCTACGGCGGGAACAATGCCGATCCCGACGATGACAAGATCGGCGGCGATCACTTCGCCGTCGGCAAGGCGGACGCCGGTCACATGGGTATCGCCCTCAATGGCCTCGACCGCCACGCCGAGCCGCAGATCGACACCATGCTCGCGATGCTCGCGCTCGTAGAAGCGCGACAGTTCGGTGCCGGCAACGCGCGCCAGCACGCGGTCGAGCGCTTCAAGCAGCACGACCTTCTTGTCCGCCTTGCGCAGGACCGCCGCGGCCTCGAGTCCGATGTAGCCGCCGCCGATGACGACGATCTGTCCCGCGGTTTCCGACGCCGCCTTCATCGCGTCGGCATCGGCGCGGGTCCGTACCCCCTGCACGCCAAAGAGGTTGCCGCCGGGAATCGGGAGCATCCGCGGCGAGCCGCCGGTCGCCCAGACGAGTTTGCCATAACTGATCCTCGCGCCGCCATCGGTGGTGACATTGTGGCCGACCGGATCGACCGAGACGACCCGCGTCCCAAGCCGCATCGTGACCTCGCGCTCGTCCCAATATTTGGCAGGGCGCAGCTGGATGCGTTCGAATTCCTTTTCGCCCGCGAAATATTCCTTCGACAGCGGCGGGCGCTCATAAGGGAGCTCGGGCTCGTCGCCGATGATCGCGATGCTGCCGGCGAATTTCTGCGTCCGCAACATGATCGCGACCTGCGCCCCGCCATGGCCGGCGCCCACAATGACCACGTCGAAATGCATCGCTTCCTCTCCCGCTGTCCGTGCGCGCGTCCCTTGCATGAGACGCAGGGCGAGACAAGCCGCGCCGACCTGCCGATCGGGAAAGAAAAACTTGAAGGGCGCGTGATGCCGGGCCGGTCAATCGCGGCGGGCAAGGCGGGCGCGAATGGCGGCGGTATAGGTGCGGCCAACCCTGAGCTCGGTGCCATCGTTCAGCACTGCGACCAGGGAATGGAATTGCCCACTCTTTACGCGTTCAACCGCATCGATCCGCACCATCGTGCTGCGATGAATCCTCAGAAATTGGTGCGGCGGCAACAGCCGTTCGAGCGTAGCCAGATTTTCATTGTACAAATAGCTCTGGCCGTCGGCGTGAAGGCGGACATAGTCGCGCTCGGCGCTGACATGACCGATATTCTCGGGCTTGATGCGGATATATTCGCCGCCAGACCGCACCCAGAGCTCGGCCATATGCGGTCGCGCGCCATCGCCCATCGCCCGCAGGTTGGCGACGACTTCTTCCAGTTCGCGGATCCGGTCGGCACTGTTCGACTGGTCGACCACCGCGCGCGCGCGCTCCATCGCCGTCTGGAACCGCCCCGTTTCGATCGGCTTGGTGACATAGTCCACCGCCCGCGCGTCGAATGCGCGCAGCGCCTGATCGTTGAACGCCGTTACGAACACGACCGCAGGGGCCGGATCAGGCAGATGCCGCAGCAAATCGAAACCACTGCCGCCCGGCATCCTGATGTCGAGCAGAATGATGTGGCAGGCGGATGTCGCCAGCCATTCGACCGCCTGCGCGACATTGCCAGCCTGGCTAACGTCGCCGACCCAGGGCAGTTGCTGCGCCAGCCGGACCGCGCGGCGGCGCGCCAGCGGCTCATCGTCGACGACCAGTATCGCGAGCCCCTGCATCAAACCGCCCAAGGCAGCCTGATTTCGGCGCGAAACAGTGCCGGCGTCAGCTTGGTCTCGAACGAGCTTTGCGGACCGAAGCGCGCTGCGAGCCGCTCCGTCACATTGCGCAATCCGATCCGGCTGCCTGGCCGCGGAGACGCCTCATCGATCGAACAAAGATCATTTTCGACCCGGATCCCCAGTTGCGTCCCTTCGCGCCACGCCGTGATCCGGATCCCGACTTCACCGGTGCAGGGCTCGACCCCATGTTTGACTGCGTTTTCGACGAGCGGCTGGAGCAGGAGATTCGGAACGAGGGCGTGCAACGCCGCCTCTTCGACATCGATCGTGAAACGCATCCGATCGGGAAAACGCTCGCGCTCGATTTCCAGATAATCCTCCTGCAATTCGAGCTCGGCCGCGAGCGTCACATCCTTTAGCGGATCAAGTTCGAGCGTCTGGCGCAGGAAGGTCGACAGCGAGAACATCATCCGCTGCGCCCGCGCCGTCGCCCCCTCCTCGACCAGTCCCATCGCGGAATTGAGCGTGTTGAACAGGAAGTGCGGATTGATTTGATAGCGCAGCGCACGCATCTGCGCCGACAGCGCCTCCTCGCGGGCGAGCGCCAGACTGCGCTCGCGATCGCGGACATCGAAGCTGTAGATCATCGCGATATACAGGCACGACCAGCCGAAAAACATCGAGGTGCTGGAAATCATCGTGTGCCCGAACTGGACATTGTCGAAGACCCAGGTGACCGGCCGCGCCATCCACAGATAAATGAAGAAGTCGAAGACGCTGTAGATCGCTGCCGCCAGAATCGAGAAGGTGAAGGCGACCACGACCTTGGTAAAAATCGATACCGCGCGCAGTCGGAACAGCAGTGCAGTGACCACCAGCGTTAGCGCGGCCCCGAAACTGTTCAGGATCACCTTGCCGAACGCCGATGCGATCGGATCGGTGCCGACGATGCCCCACAGCAGGCTGTCCGAAACAAGCACGCACAGCCAGAACAGCCCCGCCAGCTTGACCGTCGTCGCGGTAATCGCCTTGCGTTCCTGCGTCGTTGCAGGCGGCGGCGAGGCGTGCGGACGCGCATCGTCCCGCGGCACCATGGCGGATTCCGCCTCTTGCCGCTCAACGCTGGTCATTGCCGACAAGCCATTGGTAGAAAACCCCACCCGTTCATTGCCCCCTGAAAGCCAACCGCCGGTTTCCCCCTCATCCTGCGATGGCATTGCGATAGCATCGCAGTGCCATGAAACATATCGATCCGTCATTTTATCCTGCGCCGCATTCGGCGATGGATTGTCTCGCCCCCGAAGACCGGACCATCGTTCTGGTCACCATATCGCGGTATCGCGACGAGGACGTCATTTCGAGGATAAAGTCCGCCCTCCCCGGCTCCGAGATCATCAACCTGTCGCAGCTCTATATCGATCGCAACCTGGGAGACGCTGCCCCCTGCCCCACATCGCCGCTCGCGCCGCTGACCGATCGGCAGCGGGAAATCATGGACTATTTGCTGCACGGCCTGTCGAACAAGGAAATTGGCCGCAAGCTCGGGCTGTCCCATTTCACGGTGCGCAATCATGTTTCGAACATTTTGCGCATTCTGGGTTATCCCTGTCGCCGAAGCATGCGACGCTCGCTGACGCCCGATCGCGCGTTGCCGGTGTACCCCACCACTCTGGCCGCCTAGCCCCGGACGGATCGCCGCACGGCGGCGACCGACGGCGAGTCCACGACACCCGTCACATGGCTTTGCGCGTCGACCATGATCGACCGAACCCGGCGCCCGACCGGGCGCAAGATGTACAAATTTCAGCCCCTGCATCGACGTAATCCTGTGGAAATTTATCGATAGCCCGACCCTAGCCGAGCTTGGGGGCGAACCCAATCGACCGCGTGAACCGGTACATGGCTATCAGGGCTTTGTGTTCGGCACCCTGGCTAACGCCGTTCGCGCCGAGTCGTCCACAGCATCGAACTCGGGCCCCGGCCGGCGACGAGAATGTCGCGCCATTTGTCGGTGCCGGCCCAGTCAAGAATGGTCAGGTTTGCCGCGTTCATCAACCCGAACGCATCTTCTCCCGCCACTGCGCTACAGCCTTGGTCAAGGTATAATGTAAAGCTTCGGATGCCGCGATAAAAGGTGAGCAATCCATGCGCTTGATCGGTCGCACTCAAGTCACATTGGACTTCGCTCCGCCCCTCAAGAGGCTGCAGCATCGCGCTGATCTTTTGGAAGCCCTCGGCTCCGACGTCCAGGTCGACGCCGACGACGCTTTCCGGCGTCGATCCATCGCTTTCATATCGGCCTTGGCCGTCCGTCCGGAGGAGCCAATGAACCCGGCCAGCGCCTTCCGGACCAGTTTCAATATATTCAATTTTTTCGAGGGGCTCGACTGGCGCTGCGTCAGGAGGGGACGTCGCAGCCGCAGCAAGAGACATCAAAAAAGGCAAAAAATCATGCATTCACACACCCCTTAAGCGTCAGCCCACCGACCTCGCTACTTTGATGTCGAGGGCGTCGTGCATCGCGGATCACTGTCTCCGACAAATTCCAGCCGTTCGATCAACGCAAATCCAAGGCGCCCCTTGTCTCCGGCGGGAAAGAGGACTTCCAGTCGACTGTTCTTCTCTTTGCCCAGTTCGATCAGCCAGCTTCCGTCTTCGCGAACTCCCGGCGGGGCATAGGGCGGTCCGACGCCGCGGCTTGGATAAAGAGTAACAGCGCTCTTGTGCAAGAGCCCGGCCGGATGCTCATTTGGGTCGTCGGGGTCGGTGCGCCGCATCGGTTCGAACGGCCCCGACATGGTCACCGCCACGCCGTCACGGATCAGATAGGATCGTCCGTTGCGCAGCGACTTCCAAGGTCGGCGCAACTGTTCCCCAGCCTCAAACGCAAAGCCGATCCCGCCCTGGCAATGATAGCCAGGCCCATCGTCAGGGCGCGCTGGGTAGAGGCCGGCGTAAAAGGGATTGTCGAACGAGCGCACAAAAGATGCTACGCCATAGTCCGCCTTGCCCGCGCTCAGGTCGGCGGGTCGGACACAAGCGGACGCGTCGGCAGCATTCAGCTGAAACCGCGCCAAAATCGTCTTGTCCGCGTCGGTACCGTCGAACGACGGCGACGCGACGATCAGCATTGAAACCATGCCATCCGACCGCGAGGCACCTGATCGCGTCTCGACGGCGTAGCGCACATCGTCTTTGCCAAAACCATCACGCGCGAATGCAACGTAGGGCGCGGCGGCGGGCGGCAGCTCGCCCGAATAGCGAAACGCAATAGCCAGATTGGCCAGCGCGCTGCCGGTCGTAAAGACGCCATGCTTGACCGGTCCATCGAACAGCATGAACGCCGAAGTCGGCAGTACCATCGGCGTTGCCGCAATCAGGTGATCGTCGTTGATGATCCGAAAGATCGGGCCGACGAGATGCACCGCCTCGTTCGGCCGCACCGCGATCGACAGATCGCCTTCACAGACCGTGAGCGGACCATAGGCGCCATATTCAGGTGGCGTCGGCGGCGGCAGCGTCGCTTGCGCCGGGGCGGCAAGCATCAGGCCGAGCACGGCGAAACACGGCAGGCATTTTTTCCCGATCATGGCGTATCCGTCTCCAATGCAATGCCGTGTTGCAACAGCCAGGTTGTGACCGCGCGCCGCGACCGCCATGTTTCTTCATTCAGCAGGTGGACGGGCGTCATGAACAGATAGCGTTGAAAGCTTTGCCCCTGCGCGTTCCGTGCAGCGGGGGGTGCACCGGCTTTCAGCAGCGCCAGCACATGGCGGGGTTCGTTAATCTGCGCCGCGACATGCAGCGGCGTGTTGCCCGTCATATCGGCCCGGGCGACATTCGCGCCTGCTGCCAGCAGCATGTCGAATTGACGATGGCGCTCCGCC
Source organism: Sphingopyxis sp. (assembly GCA_016463225.1). Classification (GTDB taxonomy): domain Bacteria; phylum Pseudomonadota; class Alphaproteobacteria; order Sphingomonadales; family Sphingomonadaceae; genus Sphingopyxis. The sequence goes on from JAEMRT010000011.1 coordinate 67,086, forward strand.
AGCATCGCCGACATAATCGGGGTCCGGCCACTGATGCGATTGGGGGCGTCCGGACTCAGCCCGCGGGCAAGCAGCAGCTCCAGATAGACGGGGTCGCGCGCCATCGCGGCGGCGTGAACCGCGGTATCGCCGTCGCGGTCGGGCGCCAGCGGATCGCACCCCGCATCGAGCAACCGGCGCAGTTCCTCAGGGCTGTATCCAGCGGTGATCCGCTGTGCGATGCTCGAATCTCCGCACTCGCTCGCGGGCGACAGGGTCGGCGGATCGGCCTGCGCGCGAGGGGTTGCGCCAATGCCGAACAGGCAGGCGCAGCCCCAGAGCATCGCGCGCGCCAACGGGCCACCTGTCCAGTTCGAAATCGCCATCGCGCCGACAAGCGCGTTGGATCGATCAAAAACAACATCCGCCGATGCACTGGTACGCCGTTCGCTCTGCCGCCAGGACCCAGCGCGCCCTATCCCGCACAAAGACAGCGGGGCCGCCCGACCATTCAGACGGGAGAAGCCCAGTGGCAAGGCGTCAACGAAAATGTCCGCCGTTCCGCCATTCGGTGCTTGCCGCCATTGGGCTGTTGGCAGCGAGCAACGGCAGCCTGTCCGCAGCCGCGCCGCCCACCGCAGATCGTTCGCCAGAGTTTCGCCAATGTGTCCGCGACAGCGGCGGCGTCACCGCGGCGATGCAGAACTGCATGGCGAGCGAATATCGCCGGCTCGATCGGGCGCTGAACTTGGCGTATCGCGACGCGCTGCGCCGCTTGCCAGGTGACGCGGCGCGATCGCGGCTGCGGGCATTTCAGAGGACGTGGCTGAAGACCCGCTCGGACATTTGCACCGAGGAGGTTGTCCGGTCGGGAATGGCGGGCGGATCTGGCGGCCAGCTTGTCGAAGCCAGCTGCCGATTGCGCATTCTTTCGGAGCGCACGCAGTGGCTACGGGAATACCCCCAGCCCATCCCTTACGGAAGATAGCCCAAACCGATGGACCTGACCGACGCCGCCAAACTCCTGCTCTTTTCGGGCGCCGCCTCGATGCTCTTTTCCACCTTCCTCGGTTTCCTGATGCTGGTGCCGATGCAGCCATGGGGACGCCAGTTGCTGAAAGGCATGAATTTCAAACAGTTCGGCGCGGCGCATCTCGACTGGCTGATGCTCGGCCTGATGCAGGGACTGGCGGGGGGCCTGGTCGTGGTCTTTGCCGTCAATCCCGCGCCATCGGCCGTGTGGGCGATGGTTCTGGGCGGTTGGCTCAACCCCCTCGCCTATGTCTTTCGCGCTTTTGGCGTGAACGCCTTCGCATTCGACGGCGGAGCAATGCAGCGACTGGCGGCGGCGCTGGGGTTGGGATCGAGTGTGGCAATCGCCTATGCTTGGGTGTCGATCCTCGCCACCTGCTGGAACGGCTGGTGATGCTCTGCGACAGAAGCCCACGATGCACCGGTACCTTGCACGCGTTGCCCCGACGCGGCTGATATGGTGTTCGGAGGCATGCGAATGACAATTGCCCGATTCAACATGTCCGGCGGCCTGACGCCGCTCACCCTCATGATCGCCCGCGTCGCGACAGCCGGCTTGTTTATGGCGCACGCTGCGGTTCGCATCGTCAACAACACGATCCCCCAGTTCGCCCAATTTATGAAATCGCAAGGATTTCCGGCAGCCGAAGCGCTGGTATGGGCGATCACCCTGACCGAACTGGTGGCCGGCATCCTGATCATCGTCGGCCGATTTGTCCGCCCCGCGGCTGCGGCGCTGCTAGCGATAGCCGCCGGGGGCATCGTCCTGATCCATCGGCATTTCGGCTGGTTCGTTGGCGAACATGGCACCGGCGGCAGCGAATACAGCGTTGCGCTGATCATCCTTTTGCTGCTGATCATGGCGGACGATCAGGATCGCCAGCGGCGCTAGTGTAGTCCGCAGCGGTCGCCACTGGCGGCAATGACGTGCTAGCCCATCACGATAGTTGCAGCCGACCGCCGATGGCGTCAATTTGAGCCATCGATTTTTCTTGCTCTGCGCGCAGTTACTGTCCCCTAGCATTCTTTGTGAGCGCAATAGCACGTGAGCTTCAAGTCCGCCAATGGGTCGCTTGGTGGCGAAGGGGCTCGCAGCGATGCGAGCCCCTTCCTCTCTCGCCAAAAAAAGGCGAACCGGTACGTCATGGTACTGGCATCCGTCGCCGCGTTGCGCGACCAAGCTACCACTTCCGTCGATCATCGTCGGCGGCAGCGGAGTTTCAGCGCGCCATGCAGATGCCACCCGCCGAGCGAATATTGGTTGCCGACGACCACCCCATTTTCCGCGACGGAGTGTGCCGCCTGCTCGGCAGCGCATTTCCACACGCAAACATCGTGGAAGCGGGAAGCGTCGATGAAATGATGGCGCTGGCCGACGCCGGCGCAGCGCCTTCCCTCTTCATCCTCGACCTGATGTTCCCGGGCATGGATCCCCTGGCCACCATTGCAACCCTGCGCGGCCAGTTTCCGACGTCGTCATTGATCATTATCTCGATGTCGGACGATGCCGAAACAATCCAGCGCGTGATGCGGCAAGGCGCCGACGGTTTCATCGGCAAGGCGATGCCATCCGACGCCATGCTGTCGGCCATCAGGGCGGTGCGGAACGGCGATACGCTAGTCTTGGTGCCCGAGACGACGTCGATCGCGCCGCAGCCGCCCGCGCGACAACGGACGCAGGACTTCACACCACGTCAGCGCGATGTCCTGTCGCAACTCGCAATGGGCAAGACAAACAAGGAAATCGGGCGCCAGCTCGACATATCGCCGTTCACGGTCCGCATTCATGTATCGGCCCTGCTGCGAATTTTGGGCGCCCACACGCGGTCGGAAGCGGCAGCAAAGGCCGACGCCATGGGTTTTCAATAATCCCCGGTTAGCTGTTCGGCAATCGTGCCCGCCCCGCGCGCAAGGCGGCGATCGCCGACCGCAGCTCAGCCGGTCGCACGGGCTTTTTGAGGATCAGGACACTCGCGTCGGCGACGATCTCTTCGATCGCCAGTTCGTCATGCCCGGTCATCACGATCGCCATCGGCGGCGGATTTTCATCCCGATGCAGCGCGATGCAATCGGCACCAGTCATCCCGCCGCCAATGTCGAAATCGGTGACGATCAGGTCACACGGCTGCGCGTGCGGGGGGACGGTCGACCAGGCCGTTACCGCAGCGCCCCATGAGCGGAGCAGGTGCGCGGTGGCATCGAGTACGTCGATATCGTCCTCGACCAGCAGGACACGCAGATCATGCAGCGGCGTGGCGTAGCTGTTGTCGGGATCGACCGCCCGCGGGATCGTCGCAGCCGCGACCAGCCCGTGGATCGCAACGGCGGTGCCACGACCCGGCGTTGAACGAATTTCCGCATCGAGGCCCATAAGGTCGCCAAGGCGCCGGACAATCGAAAGCCCCAGGCCAACGCCCTGCATGTCGGCGTTGCCCAATTTGCGGACCTGATAGAATTCGTCGAACAGGCGCGGCAGATGCTCGGCCGCGATGCCCCGGCCGCGATCGAGGACCCAGATGGAAACACGGTCGCCGCGCGCGCGGCACCCGATCAGAACCGCGCCGCTCGGCGCATATTTGATCGCGTTCGACACCAGATTTTGCAGCATCGTCAACAACAGCGCCTTGTCGGCCAGAACGATGCGGTCGGTCGCAGCGAAGCGCAAATCGACACCCGCCCACCCAGCGCTCACCTGGTTTTGCTGTTCGAGCAGGCGAAACAACTCGCGGATTGCAACGGGTTCAAGCTTGGGCGTCACAGCACCGCTGTCGAGCGTCGAGATGTCGAGCAACGAGCGGAACAGCTCGGCTACGCCTTGCAGCGACCGATCGATACGATCGACGATACCGCGCTGTTCGGGCGCCAGCCCGGTCTGGGTCAGACTATTGAGGAACAGCCCAATCGCATGCACCGGTTGCCGCAGGTCATGGCTGGCCTGAGCCAGAAAACGCGACTTGGCGGTGTTCGCCTCCTCGGCATCGCGGCGCGCCTGTTCGGTACTACGGAGCAAGGTGCGGATATAGAGCGGGACGACCAGAACAGTGAGCGAAAGCGTAACGACGAGGGGGGGGGTGGCCTGCCAATAGGGTGTCAGCGCTGTGATCGTGACCAGCGTGACCTGCGCCATAATCGCGGCGACAATCATGTAGCGCGACCCAAAGCGCAGGCCGTTGCCGACAGTAACCCACATGATCATGGCATAAATCGGCAGCATCACCTGGCACCCGACGATGATCGCGAACGCGAGGCCAGCATAGTCATTGACCATCGAAAACAGCCGTCGCGCCGGATAATGCCCCGGATAGCGTCGGATGACGTATAGCAACCCAAGAGCAATCGGCGTGTAGCAGGCAAAATAGCCGAGCACGGCAATCGCCCAGTGCTCAATGCGATGATCGGGCGAGACGACGATGCTGGCGACGGTGGCGTAGGTCGAAATCAGCACGAGCAGCGCGAGGCGGATCCACGCCTGTTTGCGCTCCGACGCGTCTTCCGCCGGTGTGCTGGCCACGCGTTGGAACAGGCGCGCTGCCCCATCACCGATGTCGGCGGCGAAATGCCCGTACCGCATAGTATCACCCGCCCATGGATTTATCAGCCAAGCGATGCCAGGCCGCGACGTGCGAACTTGGCGAGAGAGCAGTGAGGGGTGCAAGCTTTCCAATGCACCATGACATTTTACCGTACGACGCCGTGGATGCAGCGTGATGGCGGTGGGCTAGTGCAACGCGCGACGGTGTTTTCATCGCAAGGCAGGCGCTAATGGGCCGCGTCGATGGACCATGGCCCTCCCCCCCGCCTTTGGAGCCATCGAAAACGCTGGAAGCGGCGTCGTTCATAACCCCGGACGGCGCCGCTTCTCTTTCCATTGCTGTCCAGCTCGGCACTATCTGCGCGGCGCGGTGCGATCGGCTCAGAACACCTGTTTCACGTTGATCAACACGCCCTGATCGGTCCCCGCCCCGCTGTTGTCGCGATGCGAATATTCGATGTCGACCGCGGTCCGGTCACCGATCATCATCTCCACCCCGAAGCCCATCAACAGGCGGCTGCGCGCGTAACCGGTCAGCGGCACGGCATTGAAGGGCCCGGAGATCTGGTCGAAATAAGCAACCAGCGCCTCACTGTCGCGTTCGATGTCGCGCTGATATTCCAGTCGCAGACGCGGCAGGAAAAAGCCGTTTTCGACCGCGATCCGGTAATCGATCTTCGCCCCGGCTCCGATCGACGTGAATGCCACGTCCTGATCGAGGTAGGTCAGGTCGAACACCGAACCGCTGTTTTCGGTATAACCGTTCAGCTTGCCGCGCTGGGCATCGATCCGCGCATAGGGGGTAAAGCGCCAGTCGCCGCTTTCGATGTCGGCGCCCGCCGAAACCGAACCGAACCATTGGCGGCCGCTGCGTGACGAATTGACCATCGCGCCCGACAGGGTGACGTAGCGCCGCAGATCGAAATCGAGCCACTGATAGCCTGCCAGCCAGTCGACATAGAGGCCGCCGCCGAGCAGGTGGCTGCCATAAATCGCCAGCGTCTTTGCTTCGCCCTCGCTTTGCGACCCGCTGCGGCCGACGTCGGTGGTCTCGCGGCCAAGGCCGACCCCGACCCCCGCTGCGAACGACGGACTGAAGCGATAGTCGGCGCCGAAGGTTACGCCCTCCGATTCAAAGCGTTCGGATGGACGCCCGGTCATTTCGTCGCGGTCTCCCCAGCGGATCGTGCCGCCGGCCCAGATCGAGAGCGGCGCCTGGGCGCTGCCCGACCCTGCGGCTCCCGCTGCGCCAACCGCACCGTTAGTGCCATCAACCGGCGCCGCTGACCCTATCGCGCCACCACCCAGCAGTCCGCCAGAGAGCGAGCCGCCCTGACTATTGGTACCAAAGCCGCCCGGCTGCCGGTTCGCGCCGCCAGCCGCGTTGCCGCCCGCATTGGCGCAGATCGGATTGGTCCATGCGGTGATCGTGTCGATGCAATGATCCGACGCGCTGATCCGCAACGAATTGCTGAACCCGCCACTGCCACCGCCGCGGCGTAGTCCTTCGAGCCGGCGATTGAAATTGCCGACCTGGGTATCGACGAAACGCCGGGCCGAATTGACCTGCGCCTGAACCAGCCCGCGCACTTCGGGATCGTTCGCGGGGTTCGGCCGCGCGACGATCCGCAACGTATAGGTAATCGTCGCGGTCGATGGGGTACCGCCGGTGCTGTCGCTGACCGTAATCGCAAAGGTTGCGTCGCCCGATCCGGTCGGCGTTCCGGCAATCACCCCGGTGGTCGCATTGATCGTCAGGCCCGCAGGCAGCGCGCCCGAACTGACCGCGAAGCTGTAGGGGGCAATGCCCCCCGCCGCCGTGAGCCGCTGGCTATACGCAACCCCCTGCGTCCCTGCCGGCAGCGTCGCCGGGGTGACGGTGATCGCCGAATTGCCGACGGTCAGCGTCAGGCTGGCGGTGCCAGCCTGACCGTTGGCGTCGGTGACGTTGACGGTGAAGGCAAAGGCGCCCGCCGCGGTCGGTGTCCCCGACACGATGCCGCCCGCCGCCAGCGAGAGCCCGGCGGGCAACGCGCCGCCGCCCAACACGAAGCGATATGGCCCCACCCCGCCTGCTGCCGTCAGCGTGGCGGAATAGGCGGCACCCGCGGTTGCCAAGGGCAGAGCGGTCGGGGTGACCGTGACCAGCGGCGCAGCGACGGTCAGGCTGTAATTGCCCTGCACCGTGAATGGCGCCCCCGCCCCGGTCGATCCGGTGTCGGTGGCGGTCACCGCGAAGCTGAAATTCCCCGACGCCGTCGGCGACCCGGAAAGCAGTCCGGTCGACGGGTTGAGGGTGACGCCCGCCGGCAAATTGCCGGTCAGGCTATAGCTGTACGGGCCGACCCCGCCGGTTGCGGTGATCGCCTGGCTGTACGCCGCCGCATAATTGGCAGTGAAGCTGCCCGTCGCGGGCGTAAGCGCCAGCACCGGGGCGTTGACGATCAACGTGAAGGTCTGGCTGGTGCTGAACGGCCCGCGGCCGGTCGAGGCATCGGTACCCGAGACGGCGAGCGCAAAACTGCCCGCGCTCGTCGGGATGCCCGACACCGTGACGCTGTTCGCGCTGCTGCCGCTGATCGCCAGCCCCGCCGGCAGGTTCGTCACCTGATAGCCGGCAAAGGGCTGCGCGCCGCCGCTGAAGGTGAAGGTCTGGCTGTACGCCGTCCCCGCCGTTGTGGCCAGCGGGCCGCCCGCCGCGATCGTGATCGCCGGGCTGGCGACGGTGATGGTGACTGTCGCAGGTGCCGACGTTCCGCCCGCATTGGTCGCGGTGTAGGTAAAGCTGTCGCTACCCGCAAAGCCCGCATTGGGCGTGTAAGTGACCCCCGTTCCGCTGGCGACCGCCGTGCCGTTCGTCGGAGGCGTGGCAAGCGCGACGCTCGCTGCCGCACCGCCCGTGATATTGAGCGCGATCGGGTTCGCCGTGCTGCCATAAGCCACCGTTACCGACACCGGATTGGCCACCGGCGCGGGCTGTTCGATCTGCACCGAATAATTTTGTGTCGCCGCATAAGGGCCGCTGCCCGTGCTGCTGTCGGTCGCGGTCACCGCGAAATTGAAAGTGCCAAAGACCGTCGGCGTGCCCGACAGCGTCCCGCCCGCCGACAGCGTTAGCCCGCCGGGCAGCGCGCCCGCCGACACCGCATAGCTGTACGGCGCGGTACCGCCGCTCGCGGGATTCAGCTGCGCATTGTACGCAAAGCCGACCTGGCCGCCCGCCAGCGACGTCGGGGGCAGCGTCACCACCGCCGCGCCGATCGTCAGCGCATAGGCGCGGCTGCCGGTCTGCGCATTCGCGTCGGTCGCGGTCAGCGTGAAATTATAGCTGCCACCCGCGGTTGGGGTACCCGCAATGACGCCGCCAGCCGACAATGTCAGCCCGGGCGGCAGTGCGCCCGCGCTCACAGCGAAGTTATAAGCCGCGACCCCGCCCGATGCGCTCGCAGTCTGGCTGTAGCTGGCGCCGACAGTGCCGTTCGGCAGACTTTCCGGCGAAATCATGATCGTCGGCGCCGGGACGTTGATCGTGTAATTCTGGGCGATGGTGAACGGCGATCCGGCGCCGGTCGAACCGGTATCGGTCGCGGTGACCGTCACCGGATAGCTGCCCGGCGCCGTCGCGGTGCCGCTGAGGCTATTGCCCGTAAAGGTCAGCCCGGCGGGCAACGTACCGGTGAGCACATAAGTGAACGGCCCGACCCCGCCGCTGGCGGTAAAGGCCTGCGTGAAGGGCGTATTATAGGCAGCGATCAAGGTGCCAGCTCCCGGTGTCATCGCGATGGTCGGCCCCGCGACCACGAGCGTGAAGGTCTGGCTGGCGCCGAACGGACCCGTGCCGGTCGAGGCGTCGGTCGCCGACACGGTGAGCGTAAAGCTGCCTGCGCTGGTCGGCGTCCCGATGATCTCGATCGTGTTCGCACCGCTGCTCCCCGCCTGCATCCCGGCGGGAAGACCGGTAACCTGATAATTGGTGAACGGCTGGGTTCCGCCGGTGAAGGTAAAGGTCTGGTTGTAGGCAGCGCCGACCGTTGCGGTCAGCGGACCGCCCGCGGTGACCGTGATCGCCGGATTGGCGACGCTGATCGTCACCGTCGCCGGAGCCGAATTGGCGCCATTGTTGCTGGCGAGATAGGTGAAGCTGTCGGTCCCGGCAAAGCCGGTATCGGGAATATAGCTGATCGTCATGCGGTCGACGATGGCGCGGCCGTTTGTGGGCGGCGTGACCACCGCGACCGAATTCGCGGTGCCGGTAATGCTGAGCGGAATCGGGGTCAGCCCTGCGCCATAAGCGACGCTTGCGGTGACCGGACCCACCACCGGCGGGGTGTTGACGATGTTGATCGAATAGCTTTGCTGGACGACCGAAGGCCCGGTGCCGCTATTGCTGTCGGTCGCGGTCACGACGAAGCCAAAGAGGTTCGCGGTCGTCGGCGTGCCGGTAATCGCACCGGACGGCGACATCGTCAGCCCATAAGGCAGTTCGTCCGAGGTCACGACATAGGTATAGGGCGCGACGCCGCCGGTCGCGGAATTGATCTGGGCCGAATAGGCGGTGTCGGTGGCGCCGTCAGGCAAGGTCGTCGCAGGCAGGACGAGCGCCGGAACATCGACCGTAAGCGTATAGGCCCGCGCGCCTGTGTACGGACCGGGCGCCGCGGTCGCGTCAGAGGCAGTGATGGTGAAGGACCGTGGGCCGCCCAGCGTGGGCGTTCCTGACAGCGTTCCGTCGGGCGCCAGCGTGAGCCCCGGTGGCAAGCTGCCCACGGTGACCGCAAAGCTGTATGGCGCAATCGAGCCGTCGGCGGTGATCGTCTCACTGTACGGTACCCCGAAGGTTGCGTTGGGCAGCGTCACTGGCGTCAGTTCGATGAACGGAGCGGCGATGGTCACCGTATAGGCGCGGCTGGCCGAATAGGGCCCGGGCGCGCCGCTACTGTCCGTCGCGGTGATCGTGAAGCTGGCGTTGCCTGCGGCAACCGGCGTCCCCGACAAAGTGCCGTTCGGGTCAAAGTTCAGCCCGGCGGGCAGCGTTCCCGCGGTCACCGCATAGCTATAGGGTGCGACGCCGCCGTCGGTCGTCAAGGTCGCGCTGTACAAAATTCCCACCGTCCCGTTCGGGAGATTCTCGGGCAGGATGTTGAGCGGTAGATCATCGTTGACGATGGTGCCGGTTGCGGAGGCCGGAGCGCCAATCAGATATCCCGCTCCCGACGCCACAGTAAGGATAACAGTTTCATCAGCTTCTGCCGCGCCATCGACGGTCGGGTCGATGGTGACGGTCGCCGTGGTGGCATTTGCCGCGATCGTGACGGCGGCAAGGCCTCCGGCATAGTCTGACCCCGCCACCGCGGTGCCGGACGTCGCAATGTTGACGGTCAGCGGGCTGGCGCTGACGGCACTGCGCGTAACGGTGTACACCAGATTGGTCGCACCATCTTCGGCAGTCGATGCGGGTGTCACCGCGATCGAGACACTGGGCAGCGCGGCGACGGTGAGCGTAAATGCCTCGACCTCGAAATAGCTGCCGGGGCCGCTGCTGCTGTCCGTCACGCGCAGCGTAACGGCATAGTCGCCGGCTGCGGCGCTGGTGGTGCCGCTGATAACACCGGCCGACGAAATGGTTATCCCGGCTGGAAAACTGCCGGTTTCGAGCTGATAGCTGTACGGCCCGACGCCGCCGCTGGCGGTCAGCGCTTGCGAAACGGCCACACCCTGAGCGGCCGTCGCCGTCGTCGGGGTGATCGACAACGTGGGATTGGCGACCGTGCCAGTGTAGCCCTTGGTGGAGAAATCGCCCACCGAATCCTGGGATCGAACGGAAAACGTATAGGTCCCGCGCTGGGTCGGCGTCCCCGACAGCACGCCGCCCGAACTCAAGGTCAACCCGGTCGGCAGGCTCCCGGTGCTCAGCGAATAGGTATAGGAACCAACGCCCCCGGTTGAGGTCAAAGTCTGCGAAAATGGCGTCCCGGCGGCAAGTGCATTCAGCGACGCCGGCGACACGACGATGGCTGACGTCGGCGGCGTGATCGTGATGTTCACCTGGATAAGGTTGCTCGGCGGAGAATTACCATCCCGCACGACGAAGCTATCGGTCGTGCCGCTGGTGCCATTGTGCGAGTAATTGATTGTCTGGTTCGGCCCAAACGCACCGATCGATGCCGTTCCATGCGTCGGCGGTGTAGCGATGTTGCCGAGGCCGAAGCCCGCATGACAGGATCCCGCATTGATGCTCACCGACCCGCCGTATGCTACGGTGGCATTCAGGCTGGAGCACAAGGTCGAAGTGCCATCGTCGTTGGTGATCGTTCCGGTCGCACTTGACGCGCCGCCAACGACATAGCCGGTGCCAGCCGCGAGGCTGATGGTCACAGTCTCGTCGGACTCGTTTGTGGCGTCGGTTGTGGGGTTGACCGAAATGGTGCCGGTCGTGCTCCCTGCCGCAATGACGAGCGGCGACGCGATAGCGCCATAGTCGGTGCCATTGCTCGCCGTACCGCCAACGGTGAAGTTCACCGATACCGCACTCGCCGATGCCTGGCTGAGCGTGACCGTGTAGTCGAGATTTGTGCTGCCATCTTCCCGCGCCGTTGAGGGCGATACCGCGATGGTCGCTATGGCGTTGTCGTCGTTGATGATCGTACCCGTCGCGCTGGCGGGCGCCCCGACGGTGTATCCTGACCCTGCGGCGACGGTCAGCGTGACGGTCTCATTGGTCTCGATGCTCGTATCCGCTGCGGGGTCGATCGTGACGGTCGCCGTGGTGGCATTGGCGGCGATCGTGACCGACGCCACGCCGCCGCTATAGTCGGTTCCTGCTGTCGCGCTGCCCGACGTCGTCAGATTGACGGTCAGCGCGCTGGCACTGGCGGCGCTGCGCGTGACGGTATAGACCAGATTGGTCGCGCCATCTTCGGCTACGGAGGCGGGCGCCACCGCGATCGCAACGGTCGGCAGCTCTACCACCGTCACCGTCAATGTTTCGAGTTCAAAATAAGGGGCGTTTGACGGGGTGCTGGCGTCGGTAACGCGCAGTTGCACCGTGGCGCTGCCAGTGGTCACCGGAGTTCCCGTTATCAGGCCACTTGACGATAAGCTCAAACCGAATGGCATCGGCGCGCCGGGCGGTTCCGTGGCATAGATATGCGGCGACAGACCGCCGTTGGTCGCCAGCTGCGCCGATGCCGGGACACCGGCAGCCAACGTAACGGTTGGGGTTGCCAGCGACAGCGAGGGATTCTGGACCGAGCCCGAGTAACTCTTAACCGAAAAAGCGCCCGTGGAATCCTCCGATCGGACACTGAAAGAATAGAGCCCGCGCTGCGTCGGGGTGCCCGACAGCACACCCGACCCGTTCAGCGTCAATCCGAGCGGAAAAGTGCCGCTGGCGAGCGAATAGGTGTAGGGGCCCGTTCCTCCGGTCGATGACAAGGTTTGACTGAACGGCGTACCAGCAGTCAGGGTCGGCAGGTTGGCCGGCGACACGACGATCGCCGACGACGGCGGCGTGATCGTAATCGTGAACCGAATCCACCGCAGATCCAGGTCCTCCATTTCGAAGGTGTCCTGCGTCGCGGCATTGCCATTGTGGTTATAGATCAGCACCGATTTTGCGGTGCTTGGTGGCACAAAATCTTGTCGGACAGTCGCTTGGCCATGCGAAGGCCCGTTACGGGTCTGGGCAGGGCCGTTGCCGTAACCGAAATTATAGTCGTCACAGGCGGTAATATCGATTTCAATCGAACCACCATTGGCCACGGTTGCCGTTTGCGGCGGGCAAGCGAGCGATGTATGCTGCGCACTCGCTGTCTGCGGCAGCGCTGCACCGAACACGACGAGCACCGCAATCGCCATCCACCGCGCCATCGCCAAGCGCAAAACCGACAACTTCATGATATCCCGTTCCCCGCGCCGCCCGCCAAATGGCAAAGGCGCCCGCGGCGAACCCTAGGAGCGGGGCGATTGCATCACTAGAAAGTGAAATGTGCTAGTTCACATAAAGCAAAGGGGCGAACCGCATTGAATCATGTCGCTTTTGCGGCTCGAAAACCGCATTTTGGAACCCTTCCCCGTGACGGCGAACAGCGCCGCCCAGCCGCCGCCTGCGGCGCCGGATTTCGGATGTCGCGCTGAAAGAAAAATGGTGCCAGAAGAGGACTCGAAATCTATCAATAGGTAAATGATATAAAAGAATAAATCAGATTTGGTTTTCAAATGACCCGCTTCGTGACCCGCAAAAAACTTCCCTGTAGTGGTTCGAGTTCCAAACGCGGCGAGAACGACCCGAGCACATAAATTTCAGAACGCTCGACCACATCAATCCCGGGCATCCCTGACCAAGTTTGACCGGAAGCGGTCCGTCAGCTTTCGGTAGGCATGCTTCGAAAGCGGACGAAAACCGCATCGGGACGAATTGAAGAAGGCCAATCAGCGTTAATTCGCGGCCCTCGATGCCAGAGCGAGCGATCCGCACGGCCCTGCGCGTTCGCCGAGACCGGGAAGCACGATCAGATCTTCGACGCCATTGATCTGGCGATATCCCGCGAGACTGTGGTCGAGGTGATGGCGTACTGCCGTCAGCAGCTGCGGCTGACCGATCGCAACGCCGCCCCCGATCAAAATACGCTGGGGTAGTGTCGTCAGCACCAGATTGTGACTGAGCATCGCGATGGCGTGTGCGGCGTAGTTCCACGCGTCGTCGTCGGGCGCGATCTCCCGGCCGTCTTTGCCCGCCCGCGCCGCGATCGCGGGGCCACTCGCCAAGCCTTCGACGCAATCGCCGTGATAGATGCAGCAGCCTTCAAATAGGTCTCCGGGAAGCTTCGGCACCCGCTGATGCCCCGCTTCGCTATGCCC
>JAEMRT010000149.1 GCA_016463225.1 Sphingopyxis sp.
GGCTACAGCCGCGATACCCCGCGCAATGTCGAGGTCTATGGCCTGCGCGAGCTCGACGATTTCCGGCCCTTCTTCGACGCGCTTTACGCCGCAACCGACGCGCAGGACATTCCGCTTGAAAGCGCGATTTCCGAATTTGCGCCCGGCCAGTTCGAGCTGACGCTGCGCCACAAACCCGACGCGCTGCGCGCCTGCGACGATGCGATCATGTACAAGCGGCTAGTCAAAGCAGTGGCCCAGCAGCACGGCCTCGAAGCGACCTTCATGGCCAAGCCGTTCGCCGAGCAGGCGGGCAGCGGCATGCATGTCCATGTCTCGGTCAACGATGCTTCCGGCACCAACATCTTCGCCAGCGACGACCCCGAAGGTACCCCGGCGCTGCGCCACGCGATCGGCGGCATGATCGCCACCGTCGGCGATGCCTTTGCGCTCTTTGCGCCCCACGCCAACAGCTATCGCCGGTTCAAGGCAAACAGCTACGCCCCGGTCGCGCCGACATGGGGCGTCAATAACCGCACCGTGTCCTTCCGCATCCCCGCCGGACCGCCGCCGAGCCGCCATGTCGAGCATCGCGCGTGCGGCGCCGACGCCAATCCCTATCTCGCCGTGGCCGCGGTGCTCGCCGGCATGCACCACGGCATGATGAACAAAACCGACCCCGGCGCCGCGGTCGTCGGCAACGGCTATGACCGCGACAATTCGGGCGACGACAAGCCGCCATCGAACTGGTTCGCGGCGGTCGATCGTTTCCACAGCTCGGCACTGATGCGCGACTATCTGGGGACACGTTTCGTCGACATGTTCACCATCGTGAAGCGTGTCGAACAGGACCGCTATTTCGGCGTCGTGCCGACGCTCGATTACGACTGGTACCTCCGCAACGCATGAATATTTCAAAGATTCGTGTTGCGGTGCAAAATAACCTCTTTCCAAGCCGATCTTATTGAGTCAGCTTAACGTCACAAACAGGGAGGCCGTCATGGATCTGAACGAACTGATCAAGCAAACCCGCGGGCGTCGCTCGCTCCTGCAGGCGATGGGAGTCGCGGCGATCGGGATCAGCTTTGGCGGTCTTGCCGCATGCAGCAAGGGCGAAGGAAAAAAGCTCGCCAATGGTGAAGAGGGCAAGCTCAACTTCTACAACTGGGACACCTATATCGGCGAGACGACGCTTGATGATTTCAAGGGCGCCAGCGGCGTCGAGGTCAAGATGGACCTGTTCGACAGCAACGATGTACTGTTCGCCAAGTTCAAGGCCGGCAACCCCGGTTACGACGTCATCGTACCATCGAACGACTTTGTCGAACGCATGGCGCAGGCGGGCATGCTGCAGGCGCTCGACCATGCCCAGATCCCGAACATGAAGAATATCGATCCGACCTTCATCGACGTCGATTATGACAAGGGCCGCAAATTTTCGATGCCCTACACTTGGCTCGCGCTCGGCATCGGCTATCGCAAGTCGAAGGTAAAGGCGAAGCCCGATAGCTGGAAAGTCCTGTTCGACAGCCCCGAATATGCCGGCCGCATCGCTTTGCTGTCGGAGGCCGGCGACATGTTCCGCCTTTATGGCAAATATCTGGGCAAATCGGTCAACGCGCTGACCGCCGCCGACATCGCGACGATCGAGGCGCTGATGATCAAGCAAAAGCCCAATGTGAAAAATTTCCACGTCGACGATGGTCAGGATCTGCTGCTCAAGGGCGATGTCGACCTGGTGCTCGAATATAATGGCGACATCGCGCAGGCGATGCTGGAGGACGACGACATCGATTTCGTCGTGCCCAAGGAAGGCAGCCAGCTCAATTCGGATAATCTTTGCATCCCGAAGGGCGCACCGCACCCCAAAAACGCCCACGCCTTTGTCAACTATCTGCTCGACGGTGAAGTCGGCAAGAAGATCACCGAAACGATCCTCTATCCGACCCCCAACGCCGCGGCGAAGGCGCTGATGCCCGACAGCTACAAGAACAATCCGGTCATCTATCCGCCAGCCGACGTGCTCGCCAAATGCGAATATGCCAAGTTCAACCCGACCTTGCAGCCGCTGTACGAAGAAGCCTTCACCAGGGTGCGGGCGGCTTAGTCACGAAAGGCTTGGGGGGTGGCCGAACAGGATTGGACGACGAGCAAAAGGACTTTCGCGGCGGTATCGCTGCCGACCCTGTTCTGGGTCGTCGTCTTCTTCCTCGTGCCGATGGCCATCGTCTGGCTCTACAGCTTTGGTGAGAATCGCGGGCTGACCGAGATCGAATTTTCGGGCACGCTCGACAATTACAAACGCGCCACCGAATGGCTCTATCTCACCATTTTCGGCAAGAGTTTCGCGGTCGCGGCGCTCGTCACGCTCATCTGCCTGATCATCGGCTTTCCGGTCGCGATGGCGATCACCTTTGCCAGCGAGAAGTGGCGGCCGTGGCTGCTGCTCGGCATCATGCTGCCCTTCTGGACCAACCTCCTCATCCGCACCTATGCGCTGATGATGCTGCTCGGCACGCAAGGTTTCGCCAACAAGGGGATGGGTGCCTTGTGGGAAGGGACGAGCTGGATCAAGACGCTCGTCGGGCTCCAGCCACTGCCTACCTGGGAGCCGATGCAGCTACTCTTCAATAATTTCGCGGTCGTCTTCGGGCTGGTCTATGTCCATTTGCCCTTCATGGTGCTGCCGCTCTACGCCGCGCTTGACCGGCTCGACCGCAGCCTGATCGAAGCGAGCCTCGACCTAGGCGCCGGGCATTTTCGCACCATCATGCGGATCGTTGTGCCGCTGGCTGCGCCCGGCATCATCGCGGGCGTGATGATCACCCTGATCCCCGCGCTGGGCGCCTATCTCACCCCCGATCTGATGGGCGGCACCGACAGCCAGATGATCGCCAATGTCATCGAACGTCAGTTCAAGAAAGCGAATGACTGGCCGTTCGGCGCCGCCCTCTCCTTCCTCCTCATCTATGCGATGTTTGCGTTGATCGCGATCCAGTCGATGCGCAAAAAAGTGCCGGAGGTCCGATGATGGCCCTCTTCGCCCGCACCCCCGTTGCTCCGCTCGAATATAGCCGCAAACTCTGGATGAGGCTGTGGGTCGGGGCGGTGATGGTCTTCCTCTACGCACCGCTGGTCGTGCTGATGATCTTCAGCTTCAACGACAGCAAGCGCAACGTCGTCTGGCGCGGCTTTACCACCAAATATTATGAGAAGGCGCTGGGCAACGACCAGCTGGTCGAGGCGCTGATCAACTCGCTGACCATCGCGGCGCTGGCGACGCTCGCCAGCCTCGTCCTCGGCACCCTCGCCGCGGTGATGCTGTGGCGCTTTCGCTTTCCGTGGAAGGGCGCGATCGACGGCACGATCTCGCTGCCGATCATCGTCCCCGAAATTTGTCTCGGCGTCGCGTTCTTGATGTTTTTTGCCGCGGTGGGCTGGCCGACCGATCTGGTCTGGCCGTTCAACCTTGGCGCGATCACCATCGCGCATATCACTTTCTGCTTCCCCTTCGTCACCATGGTCGTCCGCTCGCGCCTCGCAAGTTTCAATCGCGAGCAAGAGGAAGCGGCCAAAGATCTGGGCGCCAGCGAAGGCCAGGTGTTCCGCGACGTCCTGATCCCGCATATCAAACCCGCGCTCGTTGCTGGCGCCCTGCTGTCCTTCACGCTCAGCCTCGACGATTTTGTCATCACCTATTTCACCAGCGGGCCGGACACGATCACCTTCCCGGTGAAGGTCTATTCGATGGTCCGTTTCTCGGTGACGCCCGAGGTCAATGCGGCGTCGACCCTGCTCATCATCCTCACCGTCATCCTGACCTTCATCGCGTTGAAGGCTCAGGGCGTGAAGGCCATTGCGGAAACCCACTGACCATGACCGAAACCGCCAAGCCGATCATCCAGATCCAGAACGTCTCGAAACGCTTTGGCAAGATGACCGCGGTCGACAATGTCAGCCTCGACATCAACGCAGGTGAATTTTTCGTGCTGCTCGGCCCGTCGGGCTGCGGCAAGACCACCTTGCTCCGGATGATCGCGGGTTTCGAGCTGCCGACCGAGGGCAGGATTTTGATCGACGGGCAGGATATGGCGGGCATCCCGCCAAACAAGCGCCCGGTGAATATGGTGTTCCAAAGCTACGCAGTGTTCCCGCACATGAGCGTCGCCGACAATGTCGCTTACGGGCTGAAGATCGCCAGGGTGAAGGGCGGCGAGATCAAGGATCGCGTCGCCGAGGCGCTCGACCTCGTGAAACTCGGCGGCTTTGGCGAGCGCATGCCCGACCAGATGTCGGGCGGCCAGCGCCAGCGCGTCGCGCTCGCGCGCAGCCTGGTGATGCGACCGAAAGTGCTCCTCCTCGACGAACCGCTTTCGGCGCTCGACGCCAAGCTCCGCGCGCAGATGCAGTTCGAACTGTCAGAATTGCAGGAAAAGGTCGGCATCACCTTCGTCACCGTCACCCACGACCAGGACGAGGCACTGTCGATGGCGTGCCGCATCGGCGTGATCAACAAGGGCGAAGTCGCACAGCTCGCGGCCCCGTCGGACCTCTACGAATACCCCGCCAACCGCTTCGTCGCCGATTTCGTCGGCTCGGTGAATATCTTTGAAGGCAAGCTGACCCTCGACGATCCCGACAAGGCGGCGGTCGATTGCCCCGGGCTGGGCAAGGTCTATCTCAACCACGGCGTCACCGGCCCACACGGCGCCGATGTGTGGATCGCGCTGCGCCCCGAGAAAATC
The DNA here is from genome assembly GCA_016463225.1 of Sphingopyxis sp. Taxonomy (GTDB): domain Bacteria; phylum Pseudomonadota; class Alphaproteobacteria; order Sphingomonadales; family Sphingomonadaceae; genus Sphingopyxis. Next base: position 4,725 of record JAEMRT010000149.1, read on the forward strand.
TATCTTCACGTCCCCGGCGAAGGCAAGGCGGTCAAGGCCGCAGCACAGGACGCCCCCGACGGTTACAATTTCGCGCGCGGCAAGATCAAAGGCATGAGCTATCTCGGCGACATCACGCTGTTCGAGATCGAGCTGGAATCGGGCGCGCGCATCCGCGTCTCACGCCCCAACCTGTCGCGCCATGACCAGGAGGATTTCACTTGGGGCGACAAGGTCAGCATGCACTGGCGCGCCGACAGCCCGGTGGTGTTGCTGGGGTAACTCAGCGCCTCCAGCTGTCGTCACCCCCGACTTGATCGGGGGTCCATGACTTCGTCGCCGCAATGGATCCCGGATCAAGTCCGGGATGACGACTTTAGTGAGTGGCGGCCTTCTTGCCCGGCACCAGATGCAGCGCCGCCACAATCAGCCCACCCAGCACCAGCCCGAACACCCCAGCCCCGCCAGCATTGATCAGCCATTCCCAGAGCCCCGCAGCTGGCAGATTCCCCGCCACCGCATGGGCAAAATCGTGCAGCCCATGGCCCAGATTACCGATATGATATTGGTCGAGCCCGTGCAGCACGATCTGGCCGCCGACCCACAGCATCGCCGCGGTGCCGATCAGCGCCAGCGCGGCGAGCAGTTTGGGCATGAACGACACCAGCCCGCGCCCGATCGCCTTGCGCGCGCTGTTCCCTTCTTTCGCCATATGCAGGCCGATATCGTCCATTTTGACGATCAGCCCGACGACGCCATAGACCGCAACCGTGATCGCGATCGCAACCACGATCAGCGTCGCCGCGCGCATCGCGAACGGCTCGGTCAACACTTCGTTGAGCGCGATCACCATGATTTCGGCTGACAGGATGAAATCGGTGCGGATCGCGCCCTTCACCATCACCTCTTCATGGTCCGGATCGACGACCTCGGCGGCCTCTTCGGCCAGGCTGTGTTTTTCGGCGGCAAAGCTGTGCCAGACCTTCTCGGCGCCCTCGAAGCATAGATATGCGCCGCCGACCATCAACAGCGGCGTGATCGCCCACTGCGCGACCGATGACAACAAAAGCAGCGCGGGCAGGATCAGCACCAGCTTGTTGAACATCGACCCCTTGGCGATACGCCAGATGATCGGCAGTTCGCGGTTGGGCTGAAACCCGGTGACATAGCGCGGCGTCACCGCAGCATCGTCGACCACGACCCCCGCAGCCTTGACCCCGGCCTTCGACGCCGCGGCGCCGATATCGTCGATGCTAGCCGCCGCGACCTTGGCGATGGTCGCAATATCGTCGAGCAGGGCAAAAAGGCCGGAGGGCATGGAGGTTTGAGCTTTCCTATTTAGAGCGCGCGAAGTTTCGGGAGCACCTCATCGAGAGATTTGCGGATGATGGCAACCATCTCGTCGATCTGCCCGGTCGAAATCACCAGCGGCGGACACATCACCAGGCTGTCGCGAATGCCGCGCACCATCAGCCCGTTCGCGATACACGCATCGCGCGCCATCGGCCCCGCCGTCCCTTCGGCGCCCCCGAAACGCGCGCGCGTCGCCTTGTCGGCAACGATCTCGACCGCGCCGAGCAGCCCGATCGAGCGCGTCTCGCCGACCAGCGGGTGGTCGTTCAAGGTCGCGAGCGCCTTGGCGAGATGCGGGCCGGTGACGGTGCCGGTGCGCTCGACGAGCCCCTCGCGCTCGATGATCTCGATATTCTTGAGCGCGACCGCCGCCGCGACCGGGTGCCCCGAGTAAGTGAAACCGTGGACAAAATCACCGCCGGTCTTGAGCACTTCGACAACATGCGCCGCGACCGCGGTCGCGGAGATCGGCAAATAACCAGACGACAGCCCCTTCGCCATCGGCATCAGGTCGGGGGTAAAGCCCATCGTTTCATGGCCCCACATCTTGCCGGTGCGCCCGAAACCGCAGATCACTTCGTCGGCGACGACGAGCAGGCCATATTTGCGCGCCACCGCCTCGACCTTCGGCCAATAGCCCTTGGGCGGAATGATCACGCCGCCCGCGCCTTGCACCGGCTCACCGATGAACGCGGCGCAATTCTCAGGACCAACCTCGATGATCTTGTCCTCGATCGCCTGCACGCATGCGTCGCAGAATTCCTCCTCGGTCATTCCCTGCCCTTCGTTGAAGGCATAGGGTTGGCGGACATGCTCGACCCCGGCGATCGGCAGATCGCCCTGCGCGTGCATTGCCTTCATCCCGCCCAGCGAAACACCTGCGACGGTCGAGCCATGATAGGCGTTCCAGCGGCTGATGAAGACGGTGCGCTTCGGCTCGCCCTTCAACTTCCAATAATGGCGCACCATCCGGAACACCGTGTCATTCGCTTCGCTGCCCGACGCGTTGAAGAAGATATGCGGCAGGCGGTTGCCGGTAAGTTCGGCAATTTTCGCGGCGAGCATCACAGTCGGCGGCGTCGCGGTCTTGAAAAAGGTATTGTAGAAGGGCAGCTCGCGCATCTGCGCTGCCGCCGCTTCGACCAGCTCCTCGCGGCCATAGCCGACATTGACGCACCATAGCCCCGCCATCCCGTCGAGGATGCGGTGGCCGTCGCCGTCGTGGATGTAGCAGCCCTCGGCATGGGTGATGATGCGGCTGCCGCCGAGCTTTTCGATCTCGGCCCAGTCAGCCTGCGCGGGAAGATGGTGCGCGACGTCGAGGCGACGCAGTTCGGCGATGTCGTGATTGCGGGGCATATGAAAACTCCTGATTCCTGAAAACCGTTCGCATCGAGCAAAGTCGAGATGCTTCTCGGCCTTGCGCTGCGACGATGGGCGTCTCGACTTCGCTCGACACGAGCGGAATGAGACCGGGCTTATGGATTCAGGGCGAGAAACTGATCCGCGCAAGATAGCGATCATAGCGGGTGACGCGGCGGTTCATAATTCGCCTCTTAGCGCACGACCGAGCAAGCGAAAATAGGTCTGGCTGTCATCGCTTTCGTCGGTCGCCCATTCGGGATGCCATTGCACCGCCAGCAACGGCGCGCCGTTCGGGCGCGCGCTATATGCCTCGACCAGCCCATCGGGCGCGCGCGCCTCGACAGTCAGGCTATCGGCGAGCTTGCCGACGCCCTGATAATGCACCGAATTCACCTCAAGCGTCGCGCGATCATAGGCCGTCGCCAGCATGCCGCCTTCGGCCAGATCGACCGGATGCCGATGATCGAACATCGCATCGAAATCGGTCTCGTAGGGCGCGTGATGATGCAGCAGCTGGGCGCTTGCTGAGGTATCGCGGCGCAGCGTGCCACCCAGCGCGACGTTGATCTCCTGAAAACCCCGGCAGATGCCGAACAGCGGTCGCTGCGCCGCGATCACCGCCTCGACCAGCTCGATCATCATGCGGTCGCGGTCGGGATCGAACGGCCCTTCGCCCGCCGCGGCATCGCCATAACGCCCGGGTTCAACATTCGACGGCGTCCCGGTCAGCAACACCCCGTCGAGCCGCCCGACAACCTCACTCGCACGCATGAATTCGGGCAGCGACGGGATGATCAGCGCCGCGCAGTCGGCATATTGCATCGCCGCAGTCGCATAGCGGTTCATCACCGCCTGCGCAGTCTCGACCCCGACGGTGCGGTTGCAGGCAATGATGCCAAGGACGGGGCGCGCGGTCATGCCGCATAGCTGCCGATTTTCATCGCGCGAGGCCAGCGGAATCTTGGCCAGCCCGATCCGCGCTTGCCGAGCCACCCACCATGGCTTAGTTGCGAGTCATTCTCAATTACTGAAAGGTCATCCTATGCCCGACGCTCAAGCCACCTCCACCCACGACTGGAACGGCGATAGCGGTAAGCGCTGGGCCGCGAACCTGGACCGACTCGACCTGATGCTCCAGGATTTCGGCGATGCGGCGATCGTCGCCGCGGCGGCGCAACCCGGCGAACATATCCTCGACATCGGCTGCGGATCGGGAACATCGACCTTCATGCTGGCCGATCGGGTGGGACCGACCGGCCATGTTCTCGGCGTCGACATATCGCGGCAGCTGGTCGAGTTGGCCCGCGCCGCTACGCCCAAGGCGGCGCCAATTGAATTTCATCTGGCCGACGCTGCGACCGCAGACTTTCCGGCAGAGGGCTTCGATCTTCTCTTCTCCCGGTTCGGCGTCATGTTCTTCGATGACCCTGTGGCCGCCTTTGCAAACATGCGCGCCGCGCTGAAACCGGGCGGGCGGGTTGCTTTCGTGTGCTGGCGCAGCGCGGCTGAGAATGATTGGGTTCGCCTGCCGATGACAGCAATCCGTGACATCGTGCAGCCCGCCCCCGCCGACCCCGATGCGCCCGGTCCGTTCGCCTTTGGCAATCTCTACCGGTTGACCGATATTCTGACGACGGCGGGCTTTGCCGACATCGAGGTCAGGCCGTTCGATACGCGTCTCGCCTACGGCCGCAGCGATACGCGCGACGCGGCGCTCGACGATGCGCTCGATATGGCGTTTCAGGTCGGCCCCTTGTCGCGCGCGCTGGCCGATCAACCGGACGAGGTTCGCGCTCGTGCAGCAGCTGCGGTGCGCGCCGTCTTTGCTACGCTGCCTGGCGACACGTCGGTGCTGATTGATGGCGCCGCGTGGATTGTGACCGCACGCAATCGCGCCGCATAAGCGGCACAATATCTGACGATATGGGGAAATGGTGCACCCGGAGCGATTCGAACGCCCGACCCTCAGATTCGTAGTCTGATG
>JAEMRT010000012.1:0-36614 GCA_016463225.1 Sphingopyxis sp.
TTGCTAAAGGCGACAGCACATGATCCCAACTCATGTCTCACAGCGCGGTCATGTCCTGCGTCGCAAATAGGCGGCTTTTTCCCCATCGATGATCTGCCCGGCACCTATTATGGGCACCGATCGAAGGTCGGTCACGATTATAATCGGATTATAAAATTCTTATAATCGATCGCTGGGCACATCCTTGTCGGTGCCGCGAAATGGATCGCGGTTTCTCCAAGAGGAGCGTGTGATGGAAAAGACGATCGAACATGAAGACGTGCTGATCAACCTCGGCGCAGCGACGGTGGAAACCAAGGGACCGGGCGCCGGTGGCTTCGACGGCGAAGGGCTGCAGAACATCCTCGGCGGTCTCAGCGACGACTGATGGGAATGGCGCACGCTGTAATGGCGTGCGCCATTTTCTGCGAAAGGGCCGGGCGATGGGAACTCGACTGCGACAGGGGCTTAGCTATTGCCTTGTGGACGACCGGCCGGTGTTTCTCGATATCCTGGCCGACCGCTATTTCGCCTTGTCGGCTGCATCTTCGATGCGGTTCATGGGTCTGGTGGACGAGCCTGACCGAGCATCCTTCGATCCAGAACCGGAGATTGCGGGGCTATTCGAACTGTACGATGGCCCGAACGATGTCGCACCTACGACGATTTGTGTTCCCCAACTGGATGTGATGCCCCGACGGGCGGGCTTTAGCATCACGAGCCTATCAATCTTGTCCGCCCATGCCTCAGCATGGCTGATGCTCCGAACGCTGCCGCTGCACAAAATGCTACGGCATGTATCCCGGACTTCCGCTCATCGTTACAAAGATGGAGATATAGCCCAATGCGCGGCGGCATTCCGCGCCAGCGACGCTATTGTTGCGCGGACCGATCGCTGCCTGCTCAAGGCCATCGCTATGTCGCTCTACCTGCGACGCTCGGGTTTCAGGGCGCAGATGGTGTTCGGGGTGACCCTTGATCCTTTCAGGGCCCATTGCTGGCTCCAAAGCGATACGCTCCTGCTGAATGAATCCTATGACATCGCGCGCAACTTTACGCCGATCCTGGTCGTGCGGTGACTGCGCGCTTTCTGTTGCGCTTAGCGCCTGGCATCTTTGGCGACGATCGGACAGGCCGATTGCTCCTGCGCGATGGCCATGGATTTGAGACAAGATATGGGGATGGTTTCCAACTCGCCTGCGAACCCGGAGACATAGCCCTTTCCCTCGGCGATTACGGCTTAGTCATCGGAAAGCTCTTCTCACGGATAGACAATCGCGCCGTTTCCGATCTGGGGCCGGATATTCGTGCCGAGGTCGTCCGAACGCGAGGCCAGTGGCTGCTTGAAAATTGCTGGGGGGGCTATGTTGCCTTGTTGCGGGACCCCGGATCTACCGATTTCTTCCTGCTGCGCGATCCGTCCGGCCTACTCGCCTGCTATCATGCGGCCGAAGCGTGCGGCACCGTCTATTTTACCAACGAGCCGGAATTGCTGAGCCTGACCAGCTTTGGCCGAGGCCGCGTTGACTGGACACGACTTTCAACCCATTTGCGCTCGTCGGATTTTCGAGGATCGGAAACCTGCCTATTGGGAATAAGCGAGTTGCTGCCGGGTTGCCGTCTGCGCGCCGCTGCACCCAAGGATCAGGAACCGGCTTGGACGCCATGGGATCATATCAAGCCTGACTGGCGGTTCAAACGAGAGTCGCCATCGGAACTGCTGCGGCGAACAATCGACAACTGCGTTGGCGCCTGGGCTCGCACCTACGACCATATTGTGATGGGCATATCGGGCGGTCTTGATTCGTCGATCGTCCTATCCTCTCTCAAGACCGCAGGCGCCTCGCCGCTGCTCTACACCTTGGCGACACGGGCGCCAGAAGGCGACGAACGCGACTTCGCGCAAAACGTGGCCGACCATTTCGAATATGCACTTTCGGCAAGCCATTATGCCATGGCGGAAATCAATCCTGGCAAGTCGCATGTCGCCCATCTCGCCAGACCCGTTGGCAATTATTTCGTGCAGGCGGTCGAATCCACGGTCCGCAAGCACATGGACTTGATCGAAGGCGATGGAGCGGCCGCGATTTTCAGTGGCGGCGGTGGGGACAATGTCTTCTGCTTTGCAGCCTCAGCCACGCCAGCCGCGGACCGGCTGCTTGCGGAAGGCCTTGGGCCGGGCTTCCTATCGACGCTACGCGACATTCACAGCGTCACGGGCGCCAGCGTGCCCCAAATATTGACCAAGGCGATCAGTCGGGCATGTCGGCGCGACCATGGCCATCGCTGGAAGGAGAATAGCCATCTGATCGCGGCGGAACGCAGCGCTAGCGAGACGTTGGCTTTCGCGCATCCTTGGCTCGATTGTCCCCGCGCGGTGCCTCCCGGCAAAGCCCTGCATATCGCGTTGCTGCTGCGCTTCCACAATCACATCGAACGGCATCGCCGCCCTGACCTGCCAGCGACAATCATGCCGTTACTGTCTCAGCCAATCATCGAGCTGTGTCTCTCGATACCGAGTTGGTCATGGTTCGAAGGCGGTATCAATCGTTCGGTAGCGCGCGCCGCTTTTGCTGACAGGCTCCCGACCGCGACTGTCAGGCGCACCGTCAAAGGTCGACCGGACAGTTTCGCGCTGGAAATCTACGACGCGCACCGGGACGCGCTGCGTGAAATGCTGGGTGAAGGCCTTTTGCGGCAACAGGGGATCATCGACTGGCATGGTGTGGAGACGGTCCTGATCAACACTGCGCCTTCCCATGTCGAGCGATTGAGGCTGCTCGAATTTGGCAACGCCGAAGCCTGGGCCCGCCATTGGACCCAATGAACGGCGTTACTGCGCAAGCGCCGACTTAAGCGCCATCCATCTTGCCATCTCGTCGGGCTTTGCGGGTACAGCGTCGTTGGCGTCAAGCAGCCAGAAGCGGAACCAATCGACATTGCGGTCGTAGATGGCGAGCCGATGGGCAGGCTGCCATTTGATATGCCGCTCGTCGGGGAAGACGAACATTTCAACGGGACGCCCCAACGCCCGCAAGGCAGATGCCATTTCCAGGCTTTTCATATATTCGCTGTCAGAAAGCTGCAGCAGAAACGGCACTTTGATCCGGGCCGCATTCCGGGCGATCGAATAATCCGCCCAAGCATCCTTTGCCCCGCCCCAGGAAGGATAGCCGAATGATGAAAGCCAATCCTGAAGGACTGGTCCGCCTAGAAGCTCATAGGTATTGGGGTCTTCGCAGCAGGTCGCCAGTGACACCGCCTGAAATGCATGCCGGCTGTTGAGCAAGGCATATTGCGCGGTGGATGCGCCGTCGCTCAGGCCCCAAATGCCAAGATGCGCTGGATCAATCGTCCCAGTGGCGATCGCGTCGTCCAGCAAGGCATCAAGGGAGGACAGGATGCTTCGCCGATCGATACGATCATGCAGTATCGCGCGGAGATACGCCTCCCAGTTGCCCGCCGGATCCTCGAAATAGTCCTTTGGGCGGTTTAAGCTCAGAACCGCAAGCCCCTGTGCTGCCAGCGCGAAAATCGGTGCTTCATCGCCCGTTCCGCCTCTCAGAAAGCCACGGGATTGATATTGGACCACCACGAGCGGATGGCGCTGTCCCGCTTGATGGCTTGGCGGCAGGACGAGATCGGCGAAGCTTTCGATGCCATATTGGTTTTTCGCATGGAGACGCTGCACCGGCCCAAGGGTGATCGCTCGAAATTCGGGGTTGAGATCGAAAAGAACCGTGCGATGTCCATCGACCGTGGATATCTGGACGATCTGCATCGGCTGGCTGCTGCTGTCCTGCGTGCAAATGACGTCGACGCCGGCGCGTGTGCAGCCCGAAAGGATGCCAGCGACCTTGTATCGCAAGCGTGGTTTTTCGCCGGGCACCCAGATGTGGAGCGACATGTCTTCTGCAGACCAACCGGCTCGACGGACATACCACAGTGATTTGCCATCGGGCATCCAGCCGAATGTCAGCAGGCCGAGGCAGGATGGGTCGTCGCAGATTTTCACCTCGCCGCCTGGATCCATGACCTTCAATATACGCGGCGATCCGTAGCGCTCTGTGCTGGCGGCAGACCAGGCGGCCGATCCATGAGAGACGAGCTTCGGTCCCGCTGGGAGACGGGGATCGATCGGCCCGCCCGATATAGTCAGGTGCTCCTCGGGCGTAGCTGGACGCTGGGCACCCGATACCGGGTCGATAGCGCTCCATTGGGTGGGGATCGGCTCCCGCACGAACGGACGTGCGCGCACCGCTGGTGAAAAGCGATGGTCGAAGTGGAAGCCGGATTGCCCTTCCACCGCGATTCCTACCTCTGCTGCGGCGAGCGAAGGGCGGGTGGCGATCAACAGGTCGCTGCAGTTGATCGACCACCGAAAATCGACAATCTCGGTGGTGGGCGGGCTGAGTGGCCGAGCGCCTCCGCCGTCGGCGCGGGCCAGCCACAACCGTGCGGGTCCGTCATCGCTCCGCAGATAGGCTATGGCGGACCCGTCCGGGGACCAGCGGGGCACGATGACTTTCGCTGTGCCCAGAGGGAAGGCCGCAAGCCCCCGGATGCTCATCGTGCCCTTGAGGAACTGACCACCCCGGTCGATCACCACTGGCTCGCCTCTCGCGCGCACGTCCATCACAACCATGCCAAGGCAATAGCTGTTGGCCACGGGATCGGCCTGACGGATCTGGAAGGCGACATGTGTGCCGTCGGGCGACACGTCGAACGGGCTATCGTCCCATAATCCGTCTTCGCTACGGCCCACGTCCCGCAGCCGCGCTAGGTCAATCGTCGCAATCGGGCGTCGAACCGGCGAGCCTTCCAAATGTGCCGCGGCAGGGAACAGCGTCGAACAGTTTGGCTGCTGGACAGGCACCGATGGAGATGTCGAGGCCAGCAATGCGGCGACAAGACTGGCGACTCCCATCACCATTTTTTGCGCACCCCAAAGCTCATAACCCGACCAAGGGGCGAATAATTGGTAGAGTCGTACGGCACGTCATAGCTGATCGTGGTGCGTATCCGGTTTGGCGCATCGTTGAGCAGATTCGCGATCCCGAAGCTGAACTCGATCGCGCCGAACACCGAGTCCGACGGCGTGGTGTAGCGGGCGTTGAGATCAAGGCTGGTCTGGCCATCGACTCGCGACTGCGGACTTCGGCGCGTATCCTTGACGCTGCCGACATGATTGAGCCAGATCGCCAATGTGAGATCCTCCCGGGCATAGGTCATGCCGCCACGGCCTCGGAATCTGGGAGGGTTGAAGATGTTGCCGGACAGCGGCACCACGCCCTGGCCTGCGAAGACGATGCGGTCGCTGTCGAGGAATGTGGCATCCAGTTGAGCGCTGAACAGACCGCCGTCGCCCAATTTGCTCGAATAGCTTGCCGTCAGGTCGATGCCATGCGCCCGCTGCAAGGCGACATTGGCATAGCGATTGTCGATGACCGCCACGACGTTCGCCGGATTATAGGCCATTCCCGACAGATTTTGCAGTCCGACCGAGGAATAGGCTATCGCCGCCTGTTGCTGCGCAAGGGTAGGATTGCGCGTGATGAGATCGGCGTAGATAGGGTTGTTCAATACTCCGCCCGCCGACGCGATCGGCTGAACGATCCGGTCGCGGTAGCGCACATCGAAATAGCCTATGTCGAACCGAAAGCCAGGCATGGCTCGGGGATGCAGGGATGCCGACACCGACCAGGTTTGCGCGCGCTCCGGCGTCAGGTCTTCCTCGCCCCCGCGCAAAAACAGAACGGTCGATCCGGCAGGCAATCCGGAGCCATAGCCAGCGGCGTTATAGAGCCAGGTAAATCCCGTCAGATATTGCTGATAGAGGGTCGGCGCTTTGAAGGATTTGCCCCAACTGGCCTTGAAATCGATGTCGGGTAACGGCGCATAGATTAGGCCGAGCTTAGGTGTCGCCACCCGCGCCATCCCTGGATAATCTTCATAGCGGACGGCCCCGGTGAGGGTGAGCCGGTCGATGAATGAGATGCCTTGCGCAGCCGAGACCAGAGGCACCTGGATTTCGGCGAAACCATAATGGCTGTCGCGGGATACGTCGAACGCCTGCACGGTTGCCGCCCCCCCAACGAAGCTGGTCGTTCGGGCATAATCCATGCTGTTGCTACGATAGCCACCACCGAGCGCGAGACGGACGTCTCCGGCGGGAAGTGACAGAAGGCGACCTTCGATATTGGCCTCCAGACCAAAGGTGCTGTTGCAATAGCATCCATCTATCGTCGCAGCGGCGATCCCACCCGAATATTGCGGGCTGTTCCAGTGCGTGCTGTCCTCGCCATAGACAAGCTGCAGCGTCGCCGACCAATCGCTGGAAAGGGCGACCCGAAGCTCCGGCGATAGGGTGAACGCTTCGACCTCGGAACGGGTCGAGGATCCGAGCGCCCGATAGTTGCCGGTGGTCGAAAAGGCATAGAAACTCTCTGTCGAGCGGCGGCTATATAGGCCGTCCATACGAAGCTCGACGCCCGGCAGGATGTCCTGATGGAGACTTGCGGTCACGGCATGCTGCCGCTGGAATGGCCAGAGCGTGGTGCTGTCGTCGAGGGCAGAGGTGTAGGAGCGCTGCCGTGCCGTCACCGGGCTGTTACGCGAGAAATCATAGGCCAGAAGGACGCCGCCACTGCCCCAACGCGTCCCGCCGACCGCCGAATATTGCTGCCGGACATAGCCGCCATCGGTCGCTGCGCTGAGGCGCGCGGATACCGATAGGCCATCATAGTCGCGCTTGAGGATGATGTTCGCCACGCCGCCCACCGCGTCCGATCCGTAGACGGCCGATGCGCCGTCGACGACCACCTCGATCCGATCGACGGCATCGAGTGGGATGCTCGACACATCGACCGCCTGATAAGCCGACCCGTAGGAGAGCCGTCGGCCGTTCAGAAGGGTGAGGGTCGCGTCCTGTCCCAGTCCGCGCAGGTTGAGCGCGGAGCCGCCGCCCAGGTTGGAATTCTGTTCGCCCGCGGTTCCCAGCGCGATACCGGGGTTTGTACCCCCGCTAAAATTCTGCGGCAATGAGCGGATAGCATCACCCAGGTTGGATTGGCCGGCATCACGGATTTGCTGCTGGTCGAGGACGATCTGCTTCGACGCGGAAACCGGGCTCCGCAGGCGGGACCCGGTCACATAGATATCGGACGGCGCCGGACCGCCATTCAATGCGTCCGACGCCGCCTCTCGCCCCCGGACGGTGATCGTGCCGTCCACGAAGCGGGCAGTTAGCGAGGTTTGGGCAAGAAGCCGCGCAACTGCGGCTTGCGGACTATACTCGCCTTGCAAGGCGGGGGCGGAAAGTCCTGCTACGTCGCCGGGTGAGAAGAATATCTCCCACCCGGACGCCGCCGCGACCTGACGAAGGGCATCCGCCATGGATTGCGTTGGCTGGCTCAAACTGATGGGCGCGCTGGTCTGGGCGCTCGCGTGATGCAGCATTGCCAGGCCGCAGGTCGCGACCGTTGCGAAAAGCCTTGAATACAGAAATCCGGAAATACGCATGCACTGCCCCCTTGATGGCGGCTCCTGCGGGAGCTCGTTCAAGGTTCGATGCAAAAATCTCGACCCACCTTAGGGGCCGACGAAAAAACTACCGATGCAGTATGAGCGCACCCGCCTCGTTCCGCGCGACGGACAGGTCGAGAATTCTGGCCAGATTGACGGCGAGGCGTTCGGGCGTGTCGAGACGGAAACGGCCTGACACGGGCATAGACCTCAGATCATCCCCCTGAACGATGATAGGCCGACTGCCATATAGATTTGCCGCCGCGACGATCTGTGAGAGCGGTGCCCCGTCGAACTCCTGCATCCCTCCAATCCATCTGGCCTGAATCCTGTCGAGGGCTGTAATGGGTGAAGCCGCTGCTTTTGGACCGAAGCCAATCATATTGCCGGCCATAAGCTTGCGCGGCATGGTCGAGGCGGCGGCGATCGGCTGGACGTCTACGCTGCCCTCGATCAACGCCACTTGGACCATGCCGTCACGATTTAGGGATATATCGAACAGGGTTCCGGTCGCGGTCACGGTGCCGCCGCCGGCGTGGACGATGAACGATCTGCCATCGTGAGCCACTGAAAAGCGCGCGCGGCCACCGTCGAGCCAGATATCCCTTGCCTTGGAGGTGAAGGCAAATCGAACCTGGCTTTTTGCGTCCAGCGTCACAGTCGAACCATCCGACAGGCGTCGAGCAACAGCCCTGTCGTGCGGATTATCCAACATCCTTGGTCCGCCGAGACTCTTTGAAGAAGCAATCGGTCCTCGGTCCGTGATCGCCCGGTCATTGGACGACAACATTATCCAAAGGGGCCACGCCAGCCCCATCATGACGATGCACGCGGCTATGAGCATCCAAGGATGGACAGGTAGAGTCCGGCGTCGAGGTGCCGCTTTCCATCGGTCCGATCGCGATAATAGTTTGGCATCATGAAACCGAGCGGATGCCTTGTTGAACGCGGCCAGATTAATAGGGTCCGCTCCTAGCCAGGTATCGAGCTCTGAACGATATCGTTCGGCATCCGGCCTCTGCATCCGCGCCAGCCATATTGCCGCCTGGGCCTGCGTATCTATCTGGGGGCTAGAGTCAGCGGGCATTTTCACCATGGTCGTCCAGATAGCGGTCAATGTGAGCGATGGCGCGCATCATATGATATTCGACGGTGCCCATGCTCAGCGATACCTCAGTCTGTATCTGCTTGTAGGTCATTCCATCGCGTCGGCTCATCAGGAAAATCTCCCGCGTCTTGGGCGCCATGTCGTCTAACGCCTGCTCATAGAGGAGCAGCAACTGATCGGCCTCAATGCTTGCCTCCTGCTGCGGCGGTAATGCGATATCGGAATTGTCGTCGAGGGCGACCAACTGTCGCTCGAATGCCTTTCTGGGACCACGAAATTGGCTGAAAAGCAGATTTCTCGCAATGCGTTGCAGATAGGCTGCGGGATTTGCCAGATCGGCGAAGCGCGAAACCTGTACGATCTGCACAAAGCTCTCCTGCATGAGATCATTCGCTGCATCGTGGTCGCCGGTTTTGCGTCTGAAATAGGAAAGAAGGCGCGGCGACTCCTCTCGAAACAGCGAATCGAGACGAGCACGGTCACCGACGGTGACCGCAACTGCGGGCGGATTTTCAGGACCGCGGCTCACGGCGCGAACCCGCGGATTTCCGGTGCGAACGGAAAATGATGATGAAGCATGGAAAGCGTCCACGCGGCATGCTGGAATATCCGGAAAACCGGACAGCCAGATCAGCGATGGTCGCCGTCGTCCAGCGCGGTGTGCGCCTTATCCCGAAACGGCCACCCGTCCGGACAGGACAGGTGTGCATGATGCTGGCAGGGAAATCCTACACCCGGTAGCCAGATCGATCCCGTAGTGCCCGGCGATCATGCCAACTTGGCAAAGGTCATGCAAGGGTGGGTCAGCCCGCCTTGCGGACCTCGCCTTCGAGGACGGCCAAGCGTTCCGAACACACCATATGTACGACGCGACCCAACTCCTCGATCTGCTCCGCCAGCCAGTTCAACTGCTCGAGAGAGACGCGATAATGTTTGGAGTAACGCGCCTTCACATATGCGTCCTTCAACTTTTCAAAGGCTGCGCGGTCCTTTTTCGTGTCCACCGGCCAGACGTGGACCAGACGGCGGTCGATGCGCTCGGCCTGCGTCCGCAAAAAGCCTAGGTTGTGCACGTGGGGGGTATAAAACGTGCAGACGAGCAGCACGCAATGGTACAGAAATTCGGAAGTTTGATGCATGTCGAACGCTGCCGGTTTCAAAAAACCCTTAGCCATCGAAAACTTTGAGACTTCAAATCGCTGCATGGCGATCGGAAACCACTCATCATAATATTCTTTGGCCATCTCCAGCGCTTGGCCAGGCGTTTTGGGCTTGGGCTGGTGGAGTTCGGTATCCTCTGCCTCATATAGCGCGATACCGTCCCGGGCGACGTCCATGAAGAAATAGCGTCCGTGAGCCAGGCCGTCGTTCACCTCCTGAAGGGTATGGACGATGAAGTTCACGGGTGTCCTCAAACCTTTAGTGACGGTCAGTTCGAGAATGAGGCGTTGATCCAGCTTGGACCAGTAGGTGACGCGATCGGTCAGACGCTGATCGTTGACGATGATCAGGACGTCATAGTCGGATTGGTAGCCTTTGGCCGTATGCGGCTCATCCACCCATCCTCCGCGGGCATAGCTGCCGTACAGAATGACCTTCAAAATGCGGCCCTTCTTTTTCCAATCATGCCGGGCAAGCGCCAACGCATCCTCGAATTCCTCGAAGATGATCTGCTTTACCCGGTCGAGCTCACGCTGTTTGTTGGCCGGAAGATGTTCAAGATCGGTACGCATTTTGCCATCTTAACGTCTGAGGGGCACTGCTGCCCAGAGCAAAAACGGATCAAATTGGGCCGACTACAATTGGCGCAAATTCCGTCTGCTTGTCTGCCGCTACCGCGATCTGAGCGCGTCCGCGTTGAGAATGGACATCGGCGCTGCCAGTCGACTGTTGTCGGAGGAGGGCAGTGTCCAGTCAGCTAACGTCGTCGCCGTCCTCGTACCGACTATGCCATAATGATAATGCGCGAGACAGCATATGGGCAGCGTTATGCCCGATATCCGCTCAATCGGCGCCGGTCTCGCTATTCTGATAGACCTCCGGCGGCTCCGCTTCCGTGACGGGTTCGCGGCCAATATAGGGTTTGACGCGCATCGCGTTGAGGGGATTTTCCTTGCCGATACGCCGAAGCGCCGCCTTCATCCGTCCGCTGATCTCGACATAGCGGGGTTCAGGATTCTGGAATTGCCCGAAAAGCAGACCAGCTCGAATGACCGAGCGAAGTTCCTCACCGCGGCCTTGCCGCAGAACCCGATAATAATCATCCTCCGACATTGACGAGAGGAAATCGGTATCCTCTTGATTCCAGCACTTGTCCCGATCGATCTTGAGGAGAATCGCTTTGGGGTCGCGGGTTAGCGGCTCTGCGTCCAGCCTGGATTGGAACGCCTCGACGATGGCTGTGTCGACGGGCCGGTTTGTCATTTGTCTGGCGAGGTTGAAGAACTCTCTTGGCTCGTCCTTGCGTGCTTCCATGTAGATAGGGAGCATTGCGTCGGCCGCTAGAGAGTCGCCCAGATCCCGCAGCATCGTCATCACTTCGTCGAGCCCCTGTGCCGACATGTCGCTCGAAAAATGCGTGACCGATGCCACGAGCGCATCCTTGAGCGCTGCGTCATCAGGCTCGAAGCTGTCGCCCAATATGTCCCAGGGCTTGCGGATGCCCGCCCGCACTTCGACCTTCCCAATTTGCTCGTGAAGTCGCGTGGCCTCACGCGCGATGACGTCCATATCGAAACCGCCGGTCAGGAGCCCCGCTAGAATGGCGTGATCGAGCTCGTCCGTAGATGTGTAGCCATAGGTGGACAAAACTGCATTCCACCGGGTTTCTTCCTCCGAAGGGTCCTCTCGCCCGAACATGCTCGAATAGTCATTGAGCGATTTCACATAGTCGAGTTTGGGTGCCAGCGCGGGCTCGAAGACGCACCATCCCAACAGGGCAGTCGAGGAAACTGCCTGCTTGGTCACATCGGGATGCAGTGCGCTCAGCGCCGGCACCAGATGTCTGAGGAAGCGCTTGATACGGGTGATGACGCGAATGTTGGTAATGCCAAGCTGCTCTATCTTCTTAGCCAGAATCGCTTCGGTCGGATCCTTGAGATCAAGCGCAGCTGCGGCCGATTCCTTTGCCGTCGGCTTGTAGTCGATCGCTTGATCGACCACCTTTTCCAGATAGGTGCGGAAAATCTTGTGATCCGCGCCGAGCCCTTCCTCGTTGAGAAGCAGCACGACTTTGCACCGCTTCTCCTCTCGCAACATCGAGACGAAGCCAAGGATATCGGAAACGTCCAGCCCCGCGCCGGTCCTTTCGATGTCGTCGATGCAGACAATCTGGTTGCGGATGAGGAGAGCTGCGCCTGGCAGGATGAGGTCGGCCGCCTTGTCACCATAGGGGATCAGCGACACCAGTCGGCCAGCAAGTTTCGCGATCCTACGTCCGGAGCGTTCCCCGATATTAGCCAGTCCATCCAATGACGACAGATTTTCACGGAAGGAGTTTAGCGATGGTTCGATCGATGGCGCGTCGAGCCGGACCGTTGCCTGGAAGATCGCGGTCTTGAGATCGTCAATATTCTTGAGTCCGAATGCGGACGCATAGGCATAGCGTTCCATCGGTAAAGTGCCCGACGCCCGAGCCTTGTCCAACGCCGCGCGCCAGCCGAAAGTCTTGCCGACCCCCCAACGACCGCTGATGCTCAGAACTTCTGGTTCACGGGTAGAAAGAAAGCGGCGCATCTCCCGCTGCGCCAATTGCGTCGACATCACTCAATCTCCGGTTGCCCACGTCAAACATAGGCAGCGTCGGGCACTGATGCCACAGGACTTTCGCCCGTAATGGCTGTAGGCTCATGCGGGCAGTGTTTACCCCGTTTGCAACCGGACATGGCGCT
The DNA here is from genome assembly GCA_016463225.1 of Sphingopyxis sp. Classification (GTDB taxonomy): domain Bacteria; phylum Pseudomonadota; class Alphaproteobacteria; order Sphingomonadales; family Sphingomonadaceae; genus Sphingopyxis. The sequence goes on from JAEMRT010000012.1 coordinate 12,502, forward strand.
CTGGCGCCACCGTCATCTGGCTAATTGCCGATATACGTAAAGGCAGCCCGGCCTCATCGCGACTAGCCGAGGGCCAGGGCCAGCGCGCGCCAGCGCCCGCGATCGTCACCGCATGGACCAGACGCGGCACGCGGCTCGGTGGCGCCGAGGCGCCATAGAGCGCGACCGGCCATGCCGGGGCGCCTGACAAGCCTATGCGACGGAATATTTTTTTCTTCATTCAGTAGATGCAGAAATGCGCGCATCTGCAATTCATGGGAGACGACTGTTCCAAAGCCTCTGTCGGGCCGATATAATTGTTGGATGGACCGACACCCGCGCAGACATCGGCGCAAAAGCGTGGAAGAGATCGTGCAACAGAAGCGCGATATTGCCGATGGCGCGGCTGAGCCCGATGACTGGCGACCTGACCCCGATGGTCGCATGTATGAAGCGCGCATCAGGGCGTGGAGACGCGACTGTCCGAAATGCGGAGCACTTGCGCTCCAGTCCTGCAAAGGGGCAAGAGAAGGTTCGGTTCGCTGGGCCTTTCACAAGGAGCGCTGGCAACGCGCAAGACCGGTCTGACCGGGTCGGCCCCCCGGCAGGGGTAGGTGAGAACGGAAACCCGGCCTCTGAGTATTCAGGCGGTCGAACCCAGCATATGCGAGCGTTCCTGAGCAAGCGCCCTGAAAAAGGCGGGATTATCTCAGCCGGCTGGCTAGCGCTTTCGCCTGATCCACCACAATCCATTCCGACACGGTACGCACGGCGAACTTAATCTCTTGCAGACCATTTCTGCTATCGAGCGCGCCGCAGCCGATCTGTGTATTGTAAAGTTGCAGTTCGCATTTGGCGTCGGGCGCGATCTTGGAAACGATGTCCTGAACCCAGGCAAGCTTTTCCTCCGGCGTTCCGTTCGGTGTGGTCATGATCGGTCCTCCATTTACCACGCAAATGTTGCCAAAATGTTCTAATCCTGTCGAGGAGAGTCAGCAGTCCGCTACCGTTGCCTGCAGACGCAGCTGCGACAGATTGCCATTTCGGCAGCGAGCGGCCACACTCGGCCACTTAAATCGGCACAGGGGGGATGGTAAGTGGCGCTGACCACATTGCAGGTAGCACGCGAAGAACCGGGAATGCTGGTCGAAGTTCGTGGAACGATCAGCGCCGCCGTCGCCGCCGACCTGTTGAAGGCGCACAACAAAGCCTTCCGCGCCTGGTGCCGCGCAAACGGACAAGCGCCCCGCGATCTTATCATCGTGGACAGCGGCACCGGCAGCTACTGGGCGAGGCTGAAGGATGCGGCGGAAGTAGCCGGTCTGCTGCAGCTTGGGTCAGACATACTACCGGCATTCATGACCCATTTGGCCTCGATCGTTCATCTCGGCTTCGCTAGCGATCCCGCCGAATTCCATGCCCTGTTTACTGAACTGCTGAAGGCCTATCGCAAGGCCATCGCACATAAGTCGGTCGACGCGGTCATCATCAGTGGTCTGACGATCAAGTCCATAGAGATTACGAGCGTCGGGCAGGTCGATCAGATCGTCGCAACGGCGCAGGTGAAACGCGTTCCAAAATCACCGGCTCCTTCTGTTGAACTTGGCGTCCTCGACGAGCAAATCGAATGGAAGATACCCTCGGGATATCGTGGACCGGAATTCAAACGTCACGGTGCCGTCCGGAAGGTCGACGACACCATGTATGTTCGGCTCGAAGGGATGGACGGCGCCCTCTTGCCGGCACATGGCCGGCAAGCTGGTAGGCTGGTGGACGGATTCAGCTATGCCTTTGAAGGCCACACGATGACGAACGACGCGAAAGAGACCGTCGGTTATGTAATCGAACAGGCTGAACTTATTCCGCTGTTGCGTTAGGCTGGCAGCGGCCCCTCGGCCTTCAGACATCCCGTTTCCGGCAGACATATTGACATGAGAACAAATAAAGAACATATTGTCGCCGAGCGGTGAGGTCTCAAGGTTTTCCTGTGCAGCTTTAAGGCGGTTTAAACGTTCTGCTTGCCATGAACGGTCATTATCTTCAGATGGTATCAGCCGGGCAGGCACCGATGCGGGGAAGGAGGCGCCCAATTGGCTTATGACGTAAGAGACTGGGCTCCAGTCGCATGAACATGCGCTTCGCCTTCGACGATGCCGGACCCGCATTCGCACCTATTTATCCGCGACGCGAACTCGGCGCCTACGAGGCTCTCTGGCTGGAGAAGGGCGCGACCTTCAAGACGCTCGCAGATCGGTTTGCCAAGGATCCGGCCGCACTTCCATCAGACCTTGTCCCAGCGCAACTGGCCGACCAGTGCGCCGCCGAGGTCATGAAGATGCTCAAACAGGCTGGCGTGCATCAGTTCGGCGTGCGGATTCACCATGCCGGTGACTATCCCGAGAAGCTGCGCGACGCGCGGCATCCAGTCGAGCTGCTCTATTATCGCGGCGCTTGGGAAATCACGGAAACGCGGTGCGTTGCCGTCGTGGGAAGCCGCGAAGCTTCGGAAGCCGGCATCGCCAATGCCGAGCGCTTGGCGCGGGAGCTGGTGCGCCGCGATTTCACGGTGGTATCCGGGCTGGCGAAGGGCGTAGACGGCGCTGCCCATCGGACCGCGATTGCCCATGGTGGCCGGACCATTGCGGTCGTCGGCACGCCGCTTGGTAGCTGTTATCCCAAGGCGCACGCAGCGCTGCAGGAAGAGATTGCAAAGGCTCATCTCGTGATCTCGCAGGTTCCCGTGCTGCGCTATGCCAAACAGGCGCCTCCACAGAACCGACTTTTCTTCCCGGAGCGCAATGTCACAATGAGCGCGCTGACCGAGGGCACGATTATCGTAGAAGCTGGCGAGACGTCTGGCACGTTGACCCAGGCACGGGCGGCGCTTCAGCAAGGACGCAAGCTTTTCATCCTCGACAGCTGCTTCAGGCGCACGGACATCAGCTGGCCCGCCCGGTTCGAGGCCGAAGGAGCGATCCGGGTGCGTACGCCCGAAGACATCTGGAGCGCACTTGGCTAACCCGCGGTTATCGGTCATCGACGAGAGCAACCGGGGCGATCATTATCATCTGATCCCCACGGACATATGCTATTATCTGTACGAATATACCTCGCACCGGGGCTACACATTCAGCTCGACCAATGGGCTGATCAGTAACCTCAAGAAGAAACCCAGTCAGCCAGGGCAATATTATAAGGAGCAGGCGATCACGACCTGCGCCCACGCGCTGCGACAAGCGCTCAACCCCAACTGGCTGGCGTCGGCGACCTTGGTGCCGGTGCCCGGTTCTAAGGCGCTGGGCCATCCCGAACGCGACGACCGGATGGAGCGTGTCTGCCAGCAGATGGGGCAGCCCAGTCCCGATGTACGCAGCCTCATTATACAGACGCAGTCTACGACGGCCTCGCATGAGGCAGCCCCGGGAGACCGCATCACGGTCGATGCTCTGCGCGCACTGTACACCATTGATGAAGCGCTAACCGTACCTGCACCCCAGGCGATCGCGATCGTGGATGACGTGCTGACGGCGGGTACGCACTATCGGGCCATGCATTCAACCCTGACCGCCCGTTTTCCAGAAATCCCTATCATCGGCGTGTTCGTCGCGCGCCGTGTTTTCCCCGACGACCCTATGGTTGCCGACGCCTTTTGATAGGCGCATATTGGGCAGCAAGCGCAGACGGGAGAAATAGGCTAGTCTATGGACATGACCGATCCTGAAACCTTTCGGCTCCGCGCCGGCCCCGATGGGGATATTGCGCCTGAGGGGCAAAAGGCCGGATCGCCGCGCTCAATCAGTGAAAAGCGCGCCTTTCTCGCTCTGGCAAGCGTTCATGGCGTGGGACAGAAGACAATGTTCGGTCTGGCGGAGAGCGGGCACCGTTTCTCCGAAGTGCTTGACTATGGCCCCGGTGACACCGTGGTTGGCACCCGAGCGATAGACCAGAAGGGCGAGCCGATCTCGCAGCGTCAATGGTCCGCAATCCGCAACAATGCTCTCGGCAGGGCAGATAGTTTGGCCGAGAGCCTCGATCAGCTTGGCGTGTCACTGCTTTTTCGCGACGATGCGGACTTCCCTGCGCAGCTTCTCGATCTGGCCCGGCCACCGCACTGGCTGTTCGTGCAGGGCTCTACGGCCCTTCTGCACGAGCCCTCCGTCACCATAGTCGGGACACGCAAGCCGAGCGCTGACGGGCTTTTCCTGGCGCGCTATGTCGGCGCCTGCCTTGAAGACTGGGATGCGCCTACGGTGAGCGGCCTTGCTGCTGGCATTGATCAGTTGGCGCATGAGCATTCGTTGCGCGCGGGTGTGCCGACCATCGCTGTGCTGGGCACCGGTATGCTCGACGATTATCCGAAGGGATCTGGCGTGCTTCGCGAGCATATTCTGGAAACCGGCGGTACGGTCGTGACCGAATATCTGCCGCGGGTATCCTATAGCGCTGAGAATTTCGTCCAGCGCAATCGCCTGCAGGCAGCGCTGGGACGGATTCTGATCCCAGTGGAATGGAACAGGCGTAGCGGAACGGCCCACACGGTCCGCTTTGCAACACAGCTGCACCGTCCGATCGCCTGTCTGGCCATGCCGGAATGGCCTGACGAAAGGGTCATGCTGGAACCTGGCCTGGGTCTCGAAACGGGGGCTATCTTCACATTGCCCAGGCACCATGCCCGTCTCAACGAATTCGTGCTGAACGCGCTCAGGACGCGGAAACTGGCATGGTCGGGCCAGCTTTCCTTTCTCGAAGAAGGATAGGAATGCTTAAGGGGGTCATTTTTTCGCTGCACGATGTTCTGCTGAAGGAGGGGGCGATCGATGCGGCCCTTTTCGACGAGACGATCAGGCTGCTGCGCTTTCTGCTGAGCCGTAGTGTGAAGCCCGTATTCATCGGAAATCACGACTGGACAGTGACGTCGAAAGGTCAAAGCAGGCCATTTCGCGAGCTGCTGGAGGAGCGAATTGGTCCAGTCGGCTACTATGTAGCCGGGCGCGACGGCATGCCGTACAAGCCCAAGGCGGATGCGACGGCGCATGTGCAGGCGGATCAGGGATGGGACCGCCGGGAGGTCATCTACGTCGGCAACAGTCCCAACGACATGAAGACGGCGGCCAATGGCCGGCTCATGTTTCTCAATGCCATGTGGCACAGCAATGCCACCCCTTACGGGTTTCAGTTCAACTCGCCCCTTGATATCGCCCGCTTTGTCGATTGCCTGTGTCTCGGCCTCAAGGACTGGTTCTGGGCGCTCGAGAAGGATGATTTACGGGTTTATGCGCTGGCACCCTTCACCACGATGTCGGCCAGATACGCACAGGCTCATGCCTATTCGGAAAATGCCCGTTCGACGTCGAAACATGGCATAGGCGACGCCAATTTCTGGGGCCGCTTGTTGATCGCTCGCGTCTATTTTTCGGGCCTCGTCGATGAGATCGACTATATTGCCGCCTATCCGGGCCACGCGCCTGATTCAAAGCCCACCGTGATCGCGGACGCGCTCAACATACTCGGCCAGTCGCAGCGCAAAAGCTATATGCCCGACCTCGTCGTTCGGCACAAAAAGGCTGTAAAATCCCAGACCGCGCGCTCGTCTGGAGGATCTGTAGGCGTCGAAAACCAGGTGAACACGATCATGCTAAACCGCACGCCGACACGCGGCGTTGCAGGTCCAACCTACAAAAACCCTCCTGTCCGGGCGGGCAAGACCGTCTTACTGGTCGATGATATCTGCACCGAAGGAAACAGCTTCGAGGCAGGCCGGGCCTTCATCGACGCAACCGGGGCCAGGACGATCTGCCTGAGCTGGCTGAAAACCATCAATACCGACTATCGGGCGATCGTGCGCCCGATCCCATCTATAGATCCCTATCGACCAGTAACGGGCTCCGGCTCGATCGCCACCACGCCCCACGGGTATAGCAGCGCCATACGGACCGCAGGGGCGACGACGGATCTCGCCGCTATCCATAATCGATATTCCTCCTGGGCTTGGCCAGAAGGGATATGATCGATCAACCACCGCTGCCTGTTAAGCGTCGAGCTTCCGGTCACTTAGCCCGGGCGTTAGCAGGCTGGGAGATTGGGGTGCATCGTAGCTCACGGCGCGGATGTGATGGACGGCTGAATGACTGTCGACAAAGTTCGCACACAGGGTGTCGAACAGGCAGAAGTTGACGCCATCGGACACTGAACTGCGGTACTGAACACCGTCAAAGCCTTTATCCTTGAGAACCTGGGTCAAAAGCTGCGTAAGCAGGTACCCGGCCTTGTCCTCCGGAATGACAGGCGTGCTCATCAAGCGATCAAGGGCCTGGATGATATCATATTGATCCAGGCGGTACTCGTTCTGCGAGAAGAGAGCGATATCCGGATCAAAGTCGGCAAGTTTGAGATCTCTGGTAGTTTCAAATCCGCCAACAGACACAAAATGCCCAGGGTGCGGCCTGATCTCGGCCAATGCAGTATAGGTCTTCGATGCAAGATAGAGGACCGGCTCCCCTGCACGATTCAGTCGCCCATGACCGGGCGTGGGAGATGCGCCTATGGCAGCGCCAACGTAAGGCTGGTGCCGGATCTCGCTATTGAACCCATCAAAATGCTGAAACGTCGCTTCTACGCCGACCCGCGCCCGCATGCCGATCGTGCGAGCAGGCAGGGTGAATGTAAGGTCCGGCAGTGCGGGAGCGATCAAGGCCCCGAGATCGGGAGCGACGTCGTCGAATTTTTCCGTGAGCAAGCGGTTCGCCAGGTCTCGCAAAATCCTCGGATCGGATCGAGATATCGCGAATTGTAGCTGTGGACCGCCTTCTTCGTCGAAGCCACCATATATCGCTATGCCTTTGTCGGGCTCCGGATAGCCCGGTTCTTCGAGCAGAAAATGAAATTCATCTTGATAGGTGTCGTCTACAGGCGGCGCGACAACTGGGTTATCATCGGCTTCCAGAAGACTTGCGGCGCTGTTACCGCCCCAATGAGAGTTATAGTCGAACTCATCCCAATAATAACGAATGAGCGCGCGCAACAACATTACCATCGGCTCAAGATCTTTAGGGTCCCGGACCAGCACATCATCCCTGCAACAACGCGCACATATGCCGTTGACTGACTTCGCTTCGATAATCCGTTTTAGACTGAGATGCCGAGCGCAATCTTTGCAGATACTTACATCAACATCATCTTCGATCGTCGTCACAGATAACCTTCTAGATTCTTTAGCGCTATCGCGGCGTTAGCCAATAGCGATAACTGAGAATCACTAGCAACCCCTATGTTGCGCTTCTCGGTTTTTCGTAACGGCTGTAAAACGAATGACGGGTTCAGCTATATGGAGCGCGAAGCTTGAGCAACGACGAAATTCTTCCAAAAGAACATCCCGACCTTCGCGAAATCTACCAACGCTACGGGTGCTGCATGGCGTACATCGCAGTCGAGATGAACGGAGATGAGCAGATAGGCAGTGCATTTCATGTCGGTGAGGGAGTCTTTGTAACCGCTCGGCATGTCGTCGAAGGCGCCCACATTAAGGAAATGCGCCTGACAAATCCCGGACTTTACTACCGCTCCGATCTCTACCCGAAAAACGCCGACGGGAGCTATATGATCGGGCCGGATTCGCCACGGTTGTGCGACCGGTCAGACGGCTTGCTGAGCGTGATCGAGGGACCATGGTTCCACGAGGATGAGAGAATCGACGTAGCGATCGTCCGCGTGTCGGGGATGCAGCCAGAAGCTCATTTCATACCGCTGGGAGATCATCTTGACGACTGGATAGGCAATGGTGACTTTGAACTGAGCGAAGTGCTCGTACTGGGTTATCCGCCCATCCCTTTTACACGAGAGCCCGCGCTTATTGCGGCTGCATCTTATGTTAACGCCGTCGTTGACCTCGATCTGAGAGGCAATCCCTTTGTCCACTTCCTGCTGTCAGGAGTTCCCAGAGGCGGGTTCAGCGGCGGCGTGGCATTATCGCGATGGGGCTTTGCACTTGGTGTCGTCACGCAAAGTCTGCTCAATCAGGTCGGCCCTGCCGAACTGGGTTATTTCGCCGCCACATCGATCGGAGTTGTATGGGAATGTTTGGCACAGTCGAAGATGATGCCTCTTAAGCAGAGGGAGCGCTGGCGCGGGCTCTGGGATGACGTGTGAGGCGAGACCGCAGGCGTTTACGCCGAGCCTATGAACTGATCGAGTGTTTTGCCGCCAACATTATGGGGCCGGTAGTGTTGAACACGTGTCCATGCTTATGAAGCAGCATGGTGAGAACGCACCGCGCAAAGTGGCCGAACGGATCGGTTCCCTCGCGGTTGAGGGAGACATGGCTGGCGTGGCGCTATGGAAAGACATTGCACGCCGGATGGACATGATGATGCGATCACGCGCTCAATAGCCGGTCATCGCCTTAGCCATTACACTCAAGGCAATGGGGGCAATGTTCGCAGCAAGCGTATATAGGTGGCGAGCCGCGCCTTTCGCCGGGCATGAAACTGCCGGACGTGCTTGGCCAATGCTGAGGCCGTCGCAGTTTCGACTGCCGATTCTAGCTCAGCCAATTCTTCGCTCGTTTTCCCAATCACGCGTTCATCCAGCTGGCGCATGGCATGGAGCCGATCATTGGCGCTTTCAACAGCGCGGGTGAACGCACTATTGCCTTGCCTCAAGGCCAGACGGAGAAAAAGTCGCGCGGTCCGTTCGGGCACATCCGATGCATCATGCTCCAACGTCGTGACACTGCCGATAGATGATCCTGGCTTGCGGATGGCCAGCAGGGCAAGTGCGGCGTTCCAGTCGAGCAGGTCACGCAACATACTCTCGTCGAGCGACGGCACGTAGAAGCCGCCGCCTGCGATGGCTTCGACCAGTCCTTCCCCTGTCAGCCGGTTGAGAACGTCCCGGACAGGCGTGATGCTGACATGCATGTCGTCTGCAAGCCGGGCAGCCTCCAGACGCTGCCCAGGACGGAATCCGCCATCGATCAGGCGCTGCTTGAGCGTCTGGTAGCTGCGCTCGAGAATTTGCGCGGGACTCACCCGCCCTTGCCCGCGCCATTGTCTTCCAGCCAGGGCCTGTCGTTCCCTGGCACCTGTCGGCTAAGGTAATGATCGACCAGATCCATCTGGTCGGGCCGGAGCGCATCGATTGCGGCAATATGCGCAGGTATCTCGTCCCTGAGCAGGATCGAGGGACATTGCCCCTCATAATTGCCCAGATTGGGGCGATGCTGGGCATATCCCACCAGGGCGGCCAGCGTTGGCGAGAAGGTTCGCGCAACCGGTGGCGGATAGGCAAGCCAGGGATTCTCATAGGGCTTGAGCCAGCCCAGCGAATAGCCGGTGACGATCGCGCGCCTGACCTCGCTCGTGTTGTTTCCGCCCGCGCCGTGCAGCGTCGAACCCAGAAACAGGATCGCGGACCCTGGCAGACAGGTCGCCGCGATCGGCTCGTCATAATCCTGCCGGGCCATGCCGGACGCACCATGGCTTCCGGGATAGAGTTGGGTCGCGCCATTGTCCGCCGTGAACGGGGTGATCGGCCACATGACATTGAGCAGATATTCATGCGCGCCTTTAGCGCCCTGCCACATGTCGTGATCGCGATGCGGTAATTGCGTCAGGGCGCCGGGATGGATTTCGATGGCCTGGGCGACATTGAGCTGGATCCGGTCGCATGCGGGGCTCAATATTTCGTGCGCGATTCCGATGATGAGCGGGTCTTCCACCAGCGGCGCCATATGGTGGCTACGGCGCAGGAGGCCGCCAAAACGCTTGGTTCGCTCGCCATAGAAGCCGCCCTCGCAAAAGGGCGTCGCTTCGAAGATGGGCGAAAGATCCCGCTCCAGCGCCAGAATCGCGGAAGGCGAATGAAGGGTGGGTATGATGCAGAAGCCATCACGCAATAGGCGACCGGTCCAATATTGCACCGAGGCCAGATGATCGATCGTTTCGAGCGGGTTCATGACAGCATGTCTCCCGCGCGTGCCGATGGTTCGAGGTCGCTACCGATCAGGGCGAAACGGATCGGCTCGTACACGCCATTGGCACGCAGCTTGTCGATGGTTGTATGATCGATACGAATATGGAGGCCCACCAAAAGGTCGCGGCCATGACGTACCGATGGTCCGAGCGCCCTGCAATCCCAGCCGAAACGGGCGATCTGATCGAACCAAGCCTGCTCGGCGACACCGGTATAGTCGGTGATCCCATGTCGGATGGCGTGGTCGGCCAGCGTGCTGACCAACTGATTGCGCGCGCTGCGCCGCTCGGCCGATCGCTGATGCCGGTCAAGACAGAAGCGCGTGATTTCCCGGATGTTAGGCCCGGTCGGGACAATGCCGCTACAAAGATGCGGATAGAGATGCCCCAATATGTGCTCGCACTCCGTGCGCAGCAATCGCGCGGATGCGCGATGGACATGGTCGGGGCCAAGGAGGATCAGATATTCGGCATCCGGCGTATCGAACTGGTCCACCTCGAACCGGTCGGCAAGGACGGGCAGATCCCAGCCCAGAAGGTCGATGAAGACCTCCTTGCGGGCAGCAAACATCGCACGCATGGCGGCGCTTTCGCGCGCGCCATGACCGTGATCGGTCATTTCCATCATGGCAGGCTCCCTTATGTAAGGTCCGGCAAGGACAGCAGAAGGGGCTTGGCTCTCACATACCAAGAAATGGGGGGACGGCTGGGCCAGCCGCTACGCCATAGCCGCCAAAAGCCCGATTTTGCTCGACGATGACGCGCGAAATTGGCAACCGATGCCATTCAAGACACAGATGAAAGACTGACCCCATGAACTCTTCCGAACTCGTAGACGCGGTGGCGAGCGCGACCGGCACCACCAAGGCCGAAGCCAAGAAGATCATCGACGCCACCTTCGGCGCGATCGGCGATGCCGTCGGCAAGGGTGAGGAAGTCGCGGTCAACGGGTTTGGGAAATTCAAGCTGAAGCTCAATGTTGCGCGCGAGGGCAAGAATCCGCGTACCGGCGAACCCCTGTCGATCCCCGCTTCCAAGGGGCTCGGCTTTTCCGCTGCCAAAGCGGTCAAGGACAAGCTGAACGGCTGATACAGGTGCCGACGGCCCTCATCGGCCGTCGGCTGCCATCCTAGCTTTGATCGGGTTCTTCACCGCCGAAGTCCTGCCCGATCTCGTCGATCAGGCGCGGACCTGCTTCCATGCGGTTGGCCAGCGCCTCCACATAGCCTGTCCAGCGGATATTGGCGTCCGCAAGCGCGGCGCGGCGCGCTTCCTTTGGCAATGCCGGATTCTGTAGCATCCACGCATGCACGAACAGGGCGAGCGCTTCGCCGTTCAGGGCATTTTGCCATCCCTGCCGCTGCATCTCCCGGTTCAGGCGATCGAGACGCCGCCCGATAGCCGCCTCAAGCCGATCGGACCCGTCGGCAGACAGGAAGGAAGCAAGTGCTGCCTCGACGACAAGCGCCTGGGGCTTGCGCTTTCGCCGCGCATAGTCCGCCATCTGCATCGAAATCTCCGGCGAGAGGCGGATCGTGTGCTTGATCTTGAGCCCACTCATAGTTCCACTCCATCGTCAGGATCGAGCGAGGCCTGTCGCGCCGCCCGGTGCATGCGTTTCATCGCCCGCGCGCGGGCCGCATCATTGTCATCGTCGCTTTCGTGGAATTCGAACTCGGCCCTTGCGGACGGACGCGGAGGCACGATCTCCTCCTGTTCGGGAAGATCGGGCTCGCGGCGGATGCCAGCATTGGCATTGTCCACCCGCGATGGCCGATCTGCGGGTTCTTCATCCTTAGGCTGACCTGCGACGATGGTCTGCACACCATTCGCCAACAGTCCTGGCGACGGGGAATCGGGCGAGAGGGGCTTGGCCACAGGCACCGCGATGGTGGCGCGATCGCTCCAGTCGTCTGGCGGCGGCTTGCCGTCACCAAGCGCCGCAGCCTCCGGCGGCGGCAACAGCCGCGCCGTAAAGCGCTTGTCCTCGAAATAGCGGGCCTTGGTGGCGCGCAGCGGCGGCATGCCCGATACCATGACGATTTCTTCGTTTGGCGGAAGCTGCATGACCTCGCCCGGTGTCAGGAGGGGGCGCGGCGTTTCGGTGCGCGAGACCATCAGATGCCCAAGCCATGGCGAGAGGCGATGACCAGCATAATTTTTCATCGCGCGCATTTCGGTCGCCGTGCCCAAGCTGTCGGAAATCCGCTTGGCGGTCCGCTCGTCATTGGTGGCGAATGCGACACGGACATGGCAATTGTCGAGAATGGCGTTGTTGGGGCCGTAGGCCTTCTCGATCTGATTGAGGCTCTGGGCGATCAGGAAGGCCTTGAGGCCATAGCCCGCCATGAAGGCGAGCGCGCTCTCGAAGAAATCGAGCCGCCCCAGTGCCGGAAATTCGTCAAGCATCAGCAGGACCCGGTGGCGCTTGGCATCGGGTTTCAATTCCTCGGTCAATCGGCGGCCGATCTGGTTGAGGATAAGGCGGATGAGGGGTTTCGTCCGACTGATGTCGGAAGGCGGCACCACCAGATAGAGGCTCGTTGCGCGCGCACCCTCGACCAGGTCGGCGATACGCCAGTCACATTGCCGGGTGACATGGGCGACCACAGGATCGCGATACAGGCCCAGGAACGACATGGCGGTCGAAAGCACGCCGGACCGTTCATTCTCGCTCTTGTTCAGCAGTTCGCGCGCGGCGCTGGCGACGACAGGATGCACGCCTGCCTCGCCCAGATGCGGTGTCGTCATCATCGCGCGCAACGTGTTATCGATCGTGCGCTTGGGGTCGGACAGGAAGGCGGCGACCCCGGCCAGCGTCTTGTCAGGCTCGGCGTAGAGGACGTGGAGGATCGCACCGACCAGCAGCGCATGGCTGGTCTTCTCCCAATGGTTGCGGCGTTCGAGCGAGCCTTCGGGATCGACCAGCACGTCGGCGACATTCTGGACGTCGCGCACCTCCCACTGCCCGCGCCGCACTTCGAGCAGCGGATTATAGGCGGCCGACGCACTGCTGGTCGGATCGAACAGCAGCACGCGGCCATGGCGTGCGCGAAAGCCCGACGATATCTGCCAGTTCTCGCCCTTGATGTCGTGAATGACACAGCTACCCGGCCAGGTCAGCAATGTGGGCACGACAAGGCCAACGCCCTTGCCACTGCGGGTCGGCGCAAAGCACAGGACATGCTCCGGGCCATCATGGCGCAGATAGTCCGGACCAGACCTGCCGAGCACGACGCCCTCGTCGTTCAGCAACCCGGCTTGCCTGATATCGGCAGGCACCGCCCAGCGCGCAGAGCCATAGGTTTCTGCGGTGCGGGCCTCGCGTGCGCGCCAGACCGACATGCCGACCGCCACCGCGATGGCCGCAAACCCGCCCGAGGCGGCGACATAGGCCCCGCGCTCGAAGATGTGGGGCGCATAGGCGTCATAGCTGAACCACCACCAGAAGAAGGCGGGCGGCAGATAGATAGGATGGTCGCCGATCATGAACCAGGGTGGCCCTAGCGCCGACTGATAGCCAAGGCTGGCCGCGGTCCATTGGGTCGCGCCCCAGATGGCGATCAGCACGACCAGGCCGACCAGCAGCAACTGACCCCAGAGTATGCGTGCGCCCGACATTGTCTTACCTCCTTGTCGTTTATGGAAGTCACAGGCCAAGCCCGCGACTACGGCCCGGCGACCAGTCGATCCGCCCGCCGGGGCTCATCGTGCCCAGCACCTGGCTCCCAAGCTGGCGCTCGAGTGCGGGGCGCCACGGCACGAGTTGGAACCCAAGGCCGTCGTCGATCATCGCGAAGCGGCCCGACGCCAGGGTCACACGCTCGCGATATTGGCCGCTCACGATCTCGCCGGGTGCGGAAGGCTGGTGGGCAAGCCCGGTCGCCTGCGCGATCCGCGTAGCGGCATCCTGCAACTCGGACGCGCGAAGGCTGGCAATCATGCCGGAAGGCAGCATCACCCGGCCGCCGCGCCGGGTCGCCACGCCAAGCGCGACCAGCTTCTCGCGCCGGGCGTCGAGGGCTTCGCGGACTTCTCGGCCAAAGCCGTTGGCCATGGACAGGGGTTCGTCGCCCACAAGCTGCCGATCGATCCAGGTCGCACCCAGCGCATCGACCTGGGCGTGGAGTTGCATGTCGGAACGCGTTGCGAGCGACATGCGGGCGCGCCCATCGCGGCCCGTCCAGCTGCGCAGCTCGACGATGCCGCCGATCGGCGTATCGCCGGTTACGTCGAGATCCTCAAACCGCAGATGATGGGTGCGCCCGTCCACCCCCTCGACGATCGCGAACGCCGTGCCGGTCAGTTCGTCGTCAAGGCCGCGGGCGGAGAGTCTGCCGATGACCGGATCCGTGGGCGAGCCATTGTGCAGGGTGAAGGTCGCGAGGTCGGGGCGGCGTCCGCTTGTCTGCATCGCCCGGTGCATCGTCTTGATGATATCGGTGCGCATGCCGAGATCGCGCAGGCTTTCCTCAAGGTCGGGTCGCAATGTCCACATCGCCGGCGCGACGGATTCGGCCAGGCCCATCCGTTCCAGCCTGGCCGCGCGTCCCAGCAGTAGCTGGCTGTCGGGAGCGCCATATCCCGCTTCCTGGCCAGGCGCCTGACCCACGTGCCCGGGCCGCAGATCGACAATCCCCATATTGCGGGCGGCCAGCCGCTGCAGTCTCTGGTCGAGCGACGTCCAGCGCTCGGCATCGACCTCGCGGGCCAACGTCCGGGCAATCTCCTGGCTGGTACGCGGCCCCAGTTCCAGCGTAGCCCGCGCCTCGGCACGGGCGCGCATGCCTTCGCTGATATAGTCGCGATCGATGACGAGATCGGACCCGTCATCGGCGCGCCCGCGCAGCAGGATATGGACATGAGGATTGTCGGTGTTCCAGTGATCGACGCCGACCCAATCTAGCGCGGTGTCGAGATCGCACGCCATGTCGGCCATGAGGTCGCGCGCAAAGCCGCGCAGGTCCTCCAAGTCGGCACCATCCTCGGGCGAGACGATGAAGCGGAAATGGTGGCGATCGTCCTCGCAGCGCCGTGCAAAATCCGCCGCTTCCACCCCGTCGCTACGCTGGTCGAACAGGCGGGCGTCCTGCCCGTCGCGGGTGACGCCGTCGCGGGCGAGATAGTCGATATGCCGGGCAAGTGGCGCGGCGCGGAAGCGGGTGCCCTTGTGACGCACAATCCGCGCCTTGATGACCACCTTCCGCCCGTCGGCACGGAAGCGAACTGATGCTGCCGCTAGCCTGCCCCGACCGATCGTGCCTGTGCCGCCCGACCGACGGGCTCTTGGCAATCGCATATGCCCGGCCTTGGCGGCCGCGCGCCGCACCTGGGTGGCCAGCGATACGACGCGTCGCCCCTGGCCAGCACCACGATCGCGTGCCCGGCCGGGTCGGAGGTCGAAGCCCTGCTCGTCCCGGTTCATGATGCAGGATTCCCGCCCGAAATGACCGTTGCCAGCGCCAGATGCTTTGAAAACAGGGCAGAAATTGCTCCAAGCGCCGTCGCAACAGGTGCAATGCCGTCGGTTAAAACGCCCCAAAACCAACCACATGAGCCCAAGCCGACGGCGGGCCTTTTATCTCGCCATCCCCAAAACCCCCTCATGGCCTTGCTCCCGTTGGCGCAATGAACAGCGAAGGGACGGGGGTGGCGTCGCGCTGATGCCCTGCATCGTCGGTCCGATCCTGTGGCTCGGATGGCGCTGCGTATGCACCCATCGCCGCCGCCACCGCCCGCCTTGGAAAGAGCGCGGCTTCCGTCCAGATAAGGCTCGGCGGAAGAGATGGGACGCCCTCTGCTCTTGGCGATTCGGTGTCTATGATCGGCAGCAATCGCGCGAGATAGGCGCGCGTTTCAGCGGGCAGCGGTCTGCCAAAACGCAGATAGGCTTCGTAGCGGCCCGGCCCCGCATTATAGGCCGCCAGCATTCCCGCCATGCCGTAGCGATCATGCATTTCGCGCAGATAGGCTGCGCCTGCCATGATATTGTCGCGCGGATCATAAGGGTCGGTACCGAGGCGATGCCGCGCCGCCAGCATGGCCCATGTCGCGGGCATGATCTGCATGAGGCCCATGGCGCCAGCGCGCGAAAGCGCGCGCGGATTGCCGCCACTCTCCTGGTCCATCACCGCCCGGATCCAGTGCGCCGGAATAGCAAATTGCTGCGCCGCTTCTGCAACGGGCACAGCATAGGGCTGGGCTGTGGACGTTGCGCCGACCGATCCTTCCGTCTGCGCGATCGCTGCCGATCCGATGCACAGCTGTGGCACGATCATGATCGCGATGATGACAGCCATACTGCCCTGGAGCCGCCCCCTCATGGCGTCCACCCATGCCAGACAAAGGGCCCGCCACTGTCCGCGCGCGTCAGCATCGGCCGCACGGTGCCGATCACGCCTTCCGCCGACAGCGGTCCGAAATAGCGCCCGTCGAGACTGTCCCCGACTGCCGGGTTAAGGAGCATGATCTCGCCGGACCCAAGTCTGCGACATCCCGACCAGACGGGTAAGGCACGGCCTGCGCGATCGTAGGTGCGTGCCCTGGCGACGGGCTTGTGATCAATCGTGATGGTTACGCCCGAACGGCAGACCGTCTGCCCTGCGGTCGCCGCGATATGTTTGATGAGCGGCACGCCGAGCGGAAGGGCATGACGCTGCGCCAGCCAATGGGCGAGACGCGCGTCGGGCATCACCAGCGCCATGTCCCCGACGAGCGGCGAGGTACCCGGCGACACCGCATAGAAGCCGATCGGGGCGCTGGCCGTCGCGTTCCATATCAGGCGCGGCGCCGGGTCGACGCAGGCCAGCACCACCGTCACCTGCGCCGCGACGACAGTGATGAAAACATAGCCCGACCGAGTCATAGATCGAGACCTTGGCGCAGTTCGTATGCGCGATGCCGTGCAGCCGTATAGGCGCGCGGATCCATGCCTGCGGCAACGCGGCTGTGGACATTGCGCCAGTGATCGGGCGCGGCGCGGGTCGGATCCACCCCCGCCGCTTCGACCCGATCGATCGCGCCCAGCACCTTTTCGACCTTTGGCCAACCTTCGATGCTGAGCAGGATTTCACCGCCTGGCCGCACGAATGGGAGAGTCGTATAGGCTTCACCGGGGCGTACCGTGCGCACGATGTCGATGCGCGATTTGACAGTGCCATGATCGTTGGCCGCCCAGCGAATGAGCGCGAACAGCGCGTCGGGTGGAAAGCTCAGGACCCGCGTGCGGCGACTGACGATATGCTCGGCGACATGGAGTCCGAAGCGCAGCCAATGTTCGAGCCGGCCTTCGATCCAGATCAGTTCGATATGGGTCTGACTGTCGGCATGGCGCGCGTCGCGCGCGTATCTTGCTGGGGCGTGGCCCATCATGTCGGCTCCTCGGAATTTTCAGGAAAGTGCGTGTCGATCAGCGCGCGCATAAGGTCGGCGACGGTGGTGCCGCGGGTGACCGCTACGAGCTTGAGGCGCTGGCGCATGGCGGGCGTCACATCGATGGTGAGCCGGGCGCTGAACAAGGGGGCGGCGTCGGATGCGCTGGGTGAAGGTTGGCGGATCCATCTCTCGGCGGCGCCGGGCCGGGTCACAAAGCCCGCCACGGTGTCCGTCGCTGTGTCCGTCACTGGGCCCGCCTGTGTCGGCATCTTCTTCATCGGGCCAACGTCCCGATCGCGGACGCGAGGGCAGCGACCTCGCGCGCAGCGAGGCCGTCGGAATCGCTTTCGAACACTAGGCGGCCTTGCGCCATCACCTCGGCGAAGAGGATGCGCTGGGCAATGCCGGGTCCGAGCAAAGATGGCTGCTGGTCGGCAAGCCCTGCTCGCGTGCTACGGGCGATCCGCGTGCGAGGATCGCAGCGGTTGAGGACGAAGCGGGCTTCGAGCGCGGGGTGGAAGCTGCGGGCCTCGCGCACCAGCGCCACTATCTCCGCCGATGCCCAGCCGTCGAGTGCCGATGGTTGCACCGGGATGAGCGCCAGGTCGGCGGCGATCATCGCCGCGCGCATCAGCCCGGCGACACGCGGGGGGCCATCGATGACGACATGATCCACGCTGGCAGCCTGCACCCGTGCCTCCAGGTGCAGCGTCTCGCGGGAAAGGCCGATGACGCCGAACAGACGGGGCAGGCCCGACTGGGCGCGTTGTTCCGACCAGTCCAGCGCCGAACCCTGCGGATCGGCATCAATCAGGCAGACGCGTTTGCCCGCGCGTGCCCACTGTCCGGCAAGATGGAGGGCGAGCGTCGTTTTGCCGACGCCGCCCTTCTGGTTGAGCAGGGCGACGATCATGGCCGCGGCCTCGCTGCGCCTATGGCGCGCGGCCTGGTCGGCGTGCTGCGCCGCGTCGCACGCAGCGATTTGCGCGTCGCATCTGCGCTCGCGCGCGCAGCCCATGTTAGTAAGAATCCGTAGGATTCTCTATTAGCATTGTTAAGGGGCCAAAAAGGCGCGCATTTCTGCGGCTTTGCGCGCGAAATCGGTTCCTGATAGGCCGAGTTTTCGGTTCCCGATAGGCCGAGTCTGGCGGTTCCCGATAGGCCGAGTTTTTTCATCGCTTTGGCCCCCGTCCATGGCGCACCCGGCGCAGGGCCAGGTCGAAGGGATCGTCCGGCAGCGGACGAAAGTTCAGCATCTCCTTGTCGGCGATCGTCTGGAGTGTGAGCACATAGCCGGGCAGCGACTGAGCCTGGACGATGGCGCGCAGTTTGAAGGCGAACCGCTTGCGAGGGATCAGCATGCCAGACTTGAGGTGGAGATGGCCGACCTCGAAGCTCCAGCCATTGACCTGACGCCCGCCATGCTTGCGGACCAGGCGATAGAGCCAGCGCTCCATGCCGCCGGTCAGCGTGAAATAGGCGCGGTCGATAGTGAGAATAAGCCCGGAATCGAGGACGCCCGCATAGAACCAGTCGGGCAGGATCATCTCGATGCCGAGCGGCCGACCGGTTTCGTCGAGCCGCTCCTTCCACTCGTTGATCCAGGAGAAGCGATGGCGGCGGCGTTGATGGGCTTGCCGGATCGAGGTCGCGACGGTGGTCGACTGCAAGCGGTCGAGCGCGGCCTTCAACCGGTCATAATGGTCGCCGCCGGTGCCCCGGCCGATGAAACTGAGCAATTCGTGCGGCTTGGTCGTCATCAGCCGGGAGGTCGGACGCCCCATGTCGCGGGCCTCGACAATCTGGCTGGCGGCCCAGATGAGGATATCGGCGTCCCAGATCGTGGCCATGCCATGTTCATGGGTGGCCTCTACCGCTATCCAGACATCGCCCATCCTGAAATGGATGGGGGCGATGCGCTTGGACTTGGCGAGACTGAAAAACGGCCAGGACATGAGGTCCTGCGCGTCGCGCGGCGCGATGTCGCCGCGGACCGCGCGAAACAGGTCAAGTTGCCGGTCCTGCGCCCGGTCGGACGAAGCGGGCATCATGCTAGCGCCGCACCGGCGCGCCGGGGTCGATCCGCTTGGCAGGATGCACGGTGCCGCGTCCCGGATCGGAGGTCGAGCGCCGGGTACCAATTTCGGCCCAGGCTTCGAGATCGACCAGCGCATAGACGATGCGTCCGCCGAGCTTCCGAAAGACGGGGCCTGTACCAAAGCAGCGATGCTTTTCCAGCGTGCGGGGCGAAAGGCCCAGATGCAGCGCGGCGTCGGGGGTCCGCAGATAGCGCGGTGTGACGACCGCAAAGTCGCGTTCCATATCGGTCTCCAGCGTCGGGGCTGGCATGGCTGGCCGGCCCTGGGGTGTCGCTGGCGAGAATGGCGAACAGTGGAGGTCCGAGCGGAGTGGCAAAAGCGCGGGCGAAAATTGTCACCCCCTTGCTTGCGATCCGGGCCTGTCCTCGAGACATGGCGCGAAGGCAGACCCTTCGGGCTTGTCTGGTGGGCGGCGTGGCGTGTTGTTCGGCGCGCGAGAGCGCGGTTCAGCCCGCCCGGAGCAGGTCGCGATAGCCGCCATCGCGCAGGTGCAGGGCTTGGGTGAGCAGGCGATGGGTGCCGCGGCGCTCGCTCGAGGCCTTCCATAACGCCGACGACAGGTCCGGCATCGCCGGATAGGCCAGATAGGCCAACGCCCGCAGCGTGGCGCCGGCAACATGCGCGTCGAGCAGGCGGAGCATCAGGTCGAAGCGCGCGGCCTGGAAGGGCGACAGATCGCTCTGCGGCGTGCCCGATCCGCTCGTTCCCCCAAGGCAGAGGCGGGCATGGGCCGTGGCGCGCAGTCGCCCGTCGAACAGCGGATCGTCGGGCAGATGGAAGGCCGTGCGGGGTCCACGCTGCAGACCGCGCTGGGGGCCGCGCAGCCACAGGCGGATCGTGCGCCCACCTGCAAACAGGACGGCGTGGGTGCCGTCCTCGGCTTGCCCAAGCTGCCGGAGGCCAGGCAGCGCATGCAGCGCCGGGAAATCAGGCCCTGGGTCGATGATCACGACGCAAGCGGCAACCGCCGGATCCCACAGCGCGGGATCATCGCGGGGCGACCGGTCAGGATCGATGGGGAAAGCGAAGGCCCCATGACCGGGCAAAGTCCTCCTTTGCTCGGGCAACGGTGGTCGTATTGAGGGCGGCATGGCCGCGGCGATAGGCGGGCGCGCGCGACAGGAAGCGCTGCGCATAATCGCACCGGTCCTGCCCGCTTCTCGCTTCGACCTTGGCCATCCGCCCGGCTCCCTTCGCCAGGCAAGGCTGGCGGCTGGCGGGCCGGGCGGAAGTCCTCGCCTGCGGACAAGCCTGTCCGCCAAGGGGGACAGGCTTGCCGGGCGGCCAATCGATCGACGCCCCGCGCGAGCGGGGTGCCGGTTCGTCAGCGCGACCAGATGAGCGTGTAGCTCTCGCCGTCGTCGGCGGCGACCAGGCTTGCGTAGATCGGTGCCGGGAAGCTGGGGTCGTCGAGCTTGCAGCTCATATAGTCCGAACCTGCAGCCGACGTCTTGGCCCAGGCGGCACCGAATTCGACTGTGCCGGCGAAAAGGCGGAAGTCGGGTGCCTTGTCATTGTCCTTGGCGCTTGGGCGGATGCTGGTCTTGACGTTGAGGGTGAGCGACTTGATCGTGCCGGTGAAGCCGTCCGAGGTCTTGGTGAAGATGCCGATGATTGCCATGATGTTCACTCCTGTCTTCGAGCCCGCGCCTATCGCGGCCTCGATGGGCATCACGGGACCGGGGCGACCGGCGGCGCACCTGCAAGGCCGCAGCGTGAGCGCAGGACCGGGCGGGCGCGGCTATTTTGCTTCGCGATGCAAAGTCGGCATGGCCGACGGCGGACAATAGCCGCGCCCGCCCGGTTGCGACCCAGCCGGTCGAGGCGCAGCCTTCCCGGTCATATGGGCCATCGAACGCAGGCCGTGTTGGCCGGGCGTTGACGGGAAAGGGCAGTGCGTGGCGATCTACTCGCTGTTGCCGGATTGAAGGCGCTTCATCCGTTGCCGTGAAAATCTGCAGTTCATTAGCTGAAAATCACGCAGGAGGGGGGATCGCCCGGACCAAGGCCATCCCTGCAATTGAGCCCGGCCTCGACTGTCGTTATGAGAACCTAATGGCCCGCGTGGATCAGACCGATCTCCGTATGCGGATCGTCATCGACCGGCCCGTGATCGGCGCGATGCACAGCCTGCAGTCCGGTAACGAGGCTGTCCTCGATCCCCAATATTCGAAAAACCGGCGAACCGCTGGCTTTCAATTTTTCCGTTCGCATAGCCCCCGGGCCTAAATTCTTCGGCGATCATGTCCGTCGCGAAGGCCCGACCCGCCGCTTCGCCTATATTCGCATCGGGCAGTTGGCGGGTGACGCTGCATCGCCCTGGTCGCGGCGGATGAAGATCGACATCCACGACATAGACGCAGATTTGCTCGACCGGGCCGCGCGCGAAGGGCGCGTTCTCGAAACAAGGGTGACCGGCACCGGCGCGGATGGCACAGCTGCCTGCGCAACGCTGCGGCCGGTCGCACGTCGGCTGATCTGATCCTTTGGCAGGGCGCAGACCGCGCCGGTGCCGATCACCCGGCCGACTCGGCCAAGCCAATTCTGCGGCATTATAGCTTTGGGCGGATGCGACTTTGCGTACATACGGACATCCGCACATGCGCTTTTCCTTATTGGCACAAAGGCAGAGCCGGGACGCTTGTCGCGCGTCCCGGCGAAAATGACCCCTCATCGCATCTGCGCGAAGGCCTGGGATGCCGCCTGGCCGCAAGCGAAGGTCCGGCAGCAGAGCATGCCATGGGCATTGCCGTCGCCATCGACTATGAAGGTCCCCACGAACCAGCACCCATCCAGAAAGCCGGTGGCGACGATCCGGTCGAGTTCCAGATCCTCCTCCTGAGCGAGATAGGCGCCGATCCAGCGCTCTGAAGCCCGTGCATCCCAGCGGATATCCGTTTCCTCGGCTTCCAGGAACCGGGCGGCCAGAGCCGCACCCGCGCCGCGCCCGAATTCCACTTCCAGGCCGGACTTCAAGGCTGCCATCACGCGATCTGTTGCCAGGGCAATGGGCTGAACCATGGTCATGAGAAAGTCTCCTTATGCTGTGCATCCCCAAAATCGAGGACCGGCAGGGAGAGACGGGCGCCGGAAGGCTGTCAGGGCCGCCGGGCATGGCCCGACGCCGCGCAGCGGGCGCATGGGGGAACCGATTTGCGTAAGCCAAATTGGGGGAAACCGGCGAGCCTTGAAAGCCGCGCCGCCGCCCGTCACCATGGGAAGACCTCGACACGCGCCCCTCCACCATCCGCGAGACAGGCAAACGCTGCGGCCATATCCTTCTCGCCGCCATCGCGGCGGCCGGGCCGTCGCCGTCGAGACGGCCGCAACAGTTTTCTTGGCAAAGAACAGCGCCAACCAACCGACCAGTCGCGCGCGACAGGTCGGTTGGTCATGATGGCGTGGTATGCCCCGCGCCAGAAGGCGCGGGGCCTCCGGGTCAGGCGTCCGGGTTCCAGATGAGGGCGTAGCTGTCCTCGTCGTCCTGGCCCGCGGCGCGACCGAGATTGGCGTAGAGGGTGCGGGGGCCAAGTTCCGGCGCGGCCATGGCGATGCGGATATATTCGCGACCCGATACCTCGCCAGTGCGGATCCATCCGCCGCCAAGCTCGGTGCCGTTGGAGAGAACCCTGTAGTCGGGCTGCTCGCCGGTCTTGCCCTTGTTGGGGATGATTTCGATGTCGGCGCGGACCGCGAGGGTCTTGAGGACGCCCTTGAAACCGCCATTGTCGAGCCGCTGGACATAACCGATGGAAGCCATTGCCATTCTCCTTCTTGTCGCCCCCGGCCAATCCGCTGGGCGTGCGGACCGTCCGGCAGCGCGCGGGGTCGCCTGAACCGCAGGCCGCAGCGATCAGCGAAGGACCGGAGGAGCTGGTGCTATTTGGGAGCGTAGCGGCCGCGAGGAGCCGGAACGGCGGGGAAATAGCAGCGGAACGATGGTTTCAGGCGGCGCAGCTGCGCTGCCAGGTCAACGCATCAAGCCCAAGGCGATGGGCGGCGCGTGCCACAGGAGAATAGGCATGCGGTTGGCGATGTCCCCCTGCGATCGACATGGGTCAAGGAAAGCAGGCAACCACAGCGCGCGACATCGTTTTGCCGATCGGGGCAAGAGCGGCAGCCATGCTGTAGCGACCTGAATCTCACGGTGCCTGCCAGGGCAATGCAAAGGGTACGGCCAGGTTGATGTGGAAAAGGATCATCCCGCTCGCCTTGGTCGGTTATCAGGACCAGGACCGTAGCGGCGGCAGGGCGAAACGGGTCATGGCGAACAAGGGTAGGATCGCGGCATCGCTGCCGAGAGTCTGTGCCACCTGACGGCCGATCACGACATCATCACCCTCGGCGGCACCAGAAAGCTGTGTCTCCCTTGTGCCCTGGAACAGGACAGGTTTCCGGTCGGGGGCGCCCAAGCAGCCACCCAGCGCACGAACCGCAGATGAAGGGCGGCGCAAAAGACGCCGTGCGCCTCCAGACGCCCCCAATGCCACGTTGCGCGCGCAGGGTGTCAGTGCCGCATCCATCTGAAGACGTGTGACATCGAACAAGGGGCATTCCATTGGAAGGACAGCCTGTGTGCAATCATGAGATCGGCAAGCGCGTCCCGCTGGCTGGCAAATTGCTGCCAAGGGTTAGCCAAACAAAGGCACCGTCCGCCTACCTGGTCTGCTCCTTGTCGCCGCGCGCCCGCCCG
>JAEMRT010000012.1:36624-79611 GCA_016463225.1 Sphingopyxis sp.
CCCTTTTGGGTGGGCGCGCGGCCCGAAATTCAAGGTGGCATGGGTAAGCGGGCGACGGCTTAGATGCCGCCGCCCGCAGGGGATCATGCCGCAAGGCGGTCGGCATCGTCCTCTTCATCTAAAGGATGCATGGCCTGCGCTTCGACGGGAAGGCCCAGGACTGCGCCGGGGGTGGTCGGGTCCGGCTCATCATCGCCCGGCGTCGTCCGGTCGATAGGACGATCCGCCTGCGCTATGGCATGGGCCGCGACCGTACCCACGCCGCCACGAGAGGTGTAAGCGGTGGGAGGAAAGGTCATCCATCGTGGTACCCATTGGTCCCGCTTTGTGCGCCCGTTGGTGCCGTCCAGATGATCGCGCACAATCTGCTTGAGAGTCTTGGCCTTCTCGCCTCTGTTGGCATCGGCCACGCTCTGGCCTGCGACGTCCGCGACGATATGCAACAGCACGTCGCGGTCGCGCAAAATGCTGAAAAACGCATCGTCCGCCGACCACCAGCCGGTCATATCGACGCCGACATGCAACCCGACCGCTTCGACAGCGGCGCTCCCGCTGGCCAGTGCTTCGCCCATCACGATGGTGACGATTTCCATGATGACGGCATCGGGAAGTTCGATCAGCCTCGCAAACAGGCCGGAAATGCCCTGCCGGGAGTCACGTGCCTCCCAAGCAGCCTCACCACTGCCGCCGATCACGGTCGGTTCTTCATCTAAGAATCCAAGCGTGGCCAGCACCGCGCGGCGGCGTTCGTCAAAAACGGCTTCGGCGGGCGCATTATCAAGGCTCTCGCGCACATCCTCATTGCGGCTGGTCTGCGGTTCCGGCCTGATCGACCACAAATGCGAGCCGACGATGGCATGGGCGACCATCAAGCGGAGTGCGATGCCCGGAGACCCCAGAAGACTTGCGCGCACGGCGGCATGACGATGCAGATCGATATAGGTCTGCATGGTCGAAGTGATTTCGGGCCTTGCGACCGGCTGCCCTGACCCGATGGCCTGCGCTTTGGCGATGCGACCGGCCTCTTTGCGGCTGACATAGCCTTCATGGAAGGTCACTTCGCCATTGACACGGACATCGACATAGACGCGCCCTCCCTTGCGCTTGCCTGCCTTCTCATATTCCCATGTCGAGAAATGTTCGGACGGCGGCACGATCACGACATCGGCCCATCCATCGTCCAGATAGGTTTCGCGCCGGGCGTCGATGGCAGCGTTCTGGGCATTCCAGAACGCATCGCCGTCCGCAAAATAGCAGTCGTCGCCGAACAGGTCGGCTATGGTCGCTAGCCCGCTGGCCTCGACATCGAACAGCGCATATTTCGCACCGATCGACTGCCCGCCCAGCAGCCACGCCTTCAACTGGTGACCGGTCGGCACATAGGTGTCGGGATCATCGGCCAGCGCCAGCCACGCCTTTTGCTGACTTTTTGACGCAAGGGTCAGGTGCCGCACGGTGGCACGATCGATTTCCTCGCGCGCATACATCTGACGGATGCGCGGCAACAGGTTGCCCAGCGCCAGCACGCGCTTGATGGTGAGTTCGGGCAGGCCGAAGGTCATAGCGATATCGTCGAGCTTGCGGCCTTCCTTGACCAGCCGGGTGAAGCTTTCCCATTGGGTGACCTCGTCTGGGTCGAGCCGCGCCATATTCTCGATCAGGGAGGCCTCGACGGCATCGGCATCGTCGCCCTCGTCGAGAATGGCGCAGGGCAGCAGCGCGGTTTCGCCGTCATCCTCGCCCGTCGCGCGTCGTTCGGCGGCAACGATCTGCGCGGCATGGAAGCGGCGGCTTCCCGCGATGATCTCGAACGCATCGGGCGCGCACCCTTCGACAGGCTCAGGACAGGGATTGGGCCGCACGATTACCGGCTGGATGACGCCCCGCTTGCGCACGGTGGGCAAAATGTCGGACACGTCGGGAGCCTTTTTGGCGTAGCGCATATTGGCTTTGCTGACGGAAAGCTTGGCAAGAGGGATAAAATCGAGTTTCATGGGTGTCACTCCTTGTGAGTGCCGGTCCGTCGCTTTTGAATCGGTTGGCGGACCGGCTTTGCTTTGCGGCGATACGCGCCGCGCGTCATCCGTCGGTCCTAAGCGGTGGGATCGGCTGGAAGGTCGGGAACAGCGTCGGGTGCGAGACCGCCCAAAAGCTGCTCGGCATGGATGATCGAACCGGCCCGTCGCGCCATGCCGCTCCACCGCGAAAGCGGATGGGGGGTGGAAAAGTCCAGATCCCGTTCGATTCCCATGCCGAACGGCAATCGAACGCTACTGATTTCCGCCAACGAGAAAGTGCCCATTTCGGGGCATCCAAACCCCAGATCGGCAAGGCCGAACAATATGTCGTCATCGCCATAAAGTTCGGTCGCCAGCCATGTGCCCGCGCCCAGCGGATTGAAGAATTTGACGACCGGGACGGGATCAAAGCGCATGTCCCGCGCCTGCGCGGCGAGGCTGTTTATGGCATTGGCGCGCAGCGCATAGCGAAGGTCGGGGGTCAGGAGGATCATGCCGCCCTCCGGTCCAGCGCAGGCGCTTGGCCCTGCGTCTGTTCACATGGCGCTTGCCCGGCCCTATACCTGTCCCGACTTACGTCGCCGCGCCCGCGAGTGTTGCTGGTGTCATCGGCCTGCCCGGCGTCGGGCAAGCGCGACAGCAGCCAGTCGGCGGCCTTGCTGGCCGCGCCTGCGGCGCGGAAGATGGCGCGATTATCTTCGCGCAACACCTCCAGCCACGATCCGATATAGTCGGCGTGACGCACGGTTGGCACGATGCCAAGGGATGCGCAAAGAAAAGCCGATCCCATTTCGGCGATCAGTTCCTCGCGGGCATAGTCCTTGCTGCCAAAGCTGTTGGTCAGATTGCGGTCGAGACGCGAGGCATGACCTGTCGCATGGGTCAGTTCGTGCAGGCAGGTCCGATAAAAATTGATCTGGTCGAAAAAGGCCGGTTGCGGCGGCACAGCGACGAAGTCCTGGCTCGGCACATAATAGGCTTTGTCGCCACCTATACGGAAATCGACGCCGCTGGCCCCTATCAGTTCCTCGGCAACCGGCACGATTTCCCGTTCGGGCAGAGGCGCAGGTTCGGCGGCTAGGCCGGGTCGCAGCCCTTCACATTGCGAAACGTTGAAAACGGTAAAACGCTTGAGGAAAGCCACGGACTTGGCATCGCCGCCCGTTTCGCGCGCTTTCTCTCTCTCCGCTTCTGGGGTGAAGCGATCGGCATAGACGACAGTCGTGCCCTGTTCGCCCTTGCGGACACATCCGCCTGCATCCCGCGCCTGCTTGAAGGTCAGCCAGCTTTGCGACGGAAAGCCTTTTTCCATAACCACGCCCCACAAAATCAGCACATTCACGCCGGAATAATTGCGGGCAGTGAGCGCATTGCGCGGCAGTCCGGGAGCAAGGCCGCCAAGGCTTGGGTCCGCGCTGGATGCCCAAGGCTGGACCCACGGAATGCGTCCAGCCTCCAATTGTGCGATGATCTTGGCGGTCACCTCGTCATAGAGGTTGATCCGTTCGGGCTGCGCCGCATCGGCACCGTGCGGGCCGCGCGCGCGACCTGAGGCATATCGAGCCATGTCCTGTCCTCCAGCCTGCCCAAAAACATGAGGCTCCCCGGAAGCGGGGGTGGGCGGCGAAACGCGACTGGAAAGGCCCGCCCCGGCGGACGTCGGCACCGCAGGGCGAAACGACGGTGGAGCACCCTCAAGCGAAGCGCCGAAGGGTTGCCGACGACCGCGAAGGGCCTAGCAGGGAGCGCCGCTCACTCCCGCACTCCGGGAGAGGCTCCCACAAGAACGCCGTCGCGGGGCAGACGCGGCGTCCGCTGGTCGTTTCTTCTTCAGACCTAGCGCCAGCGATCGTAACCTGCAGGGCCAAGACCCATGGGGTTTGGTCCCGATGCGGCCGCATCGGGATAGAGCGCGTCCGGTTACGACCGGGGCGTCCAGGTATCGGCACGTCACTTGAATTCCACACCATCGGTCACGCGAGAGCGAGCGGCGCGAGACAGGTATCACCTAATCTGCTTGGCAGCGTCGAAATCGGCCGACAGAATAAGCGCTGGAACCGTCAGAATGCCGAACGGGCGAAGTTGAGCGTGTGGATCGTTGCCGAAAGGGAAATCCTATAATTTCTTCCATATCACTGTATTACTACGATAAAGTATCGGAAACAGGGTCCTAAGAATTGCCGATTAGAACTCGGTCAATATCTTTTCTCGAGGTTTCCCGAATGATTGGGCCGCACAATGGCAGGTATCGGTTTCAACGCCGATCCACATTCAGCCAAAGCCACAAGACGGTCGGAAGCGCCGTTGTAAAAATTAGGCAGAAAGGGCGGTAAATGGCTCGCCGCTATTTATGTATACCACCGCCACCTCCGGTACCAACCGCGTGAGCCATTCGCTGCATAGCTTCATTCCGCCTTCTTCTCCGCGCTCATGCGCAATGAGGATAAGGCCCTTATTTGCGTGGAGCATGACTACATCCCGGGTCAGTTCAGCAGAATCCCACTCACGCACTTCAGGTGCGATAGCGATGTCACCAATCGCAAAGGCCTTGACGACGTCATTCACGCCATGGCCGATATTGACGATCCGGCGCACCGGCAGATCGGGTCGGCCGATCACGCGCACACTGGCGCTGGGATAGCGGTTAGCGATTTCTTCGGCAACGGCGCGCAATGTCGTTTCAGGGCGCGTGAAGGTACGGCGGAATCCTTCCGATCCATTATCCAGATAGCGAGCCCAGCCCAATTCTTCGATTGAAGCCGACGACATCGGTTCAGGTTTGATCTTATGCCAATGGTCGTGGAAGCGCCAGACAGTCAGGCCGTGTTGCGTCGCGAAGCGAACCTTGGCCTGATAGACTGGATCGGCCTGTAATGCGTTGGTATCGTCCAGGTGATTGTAGAAGATCGGTTCATGACTGACGATGAAGCTGGCACCCAACGCAACCGCTTTGCGCATGACTGCAATCGTTGCCATGAAGGTCGAAATAACGCCGGTTACCGGCGTATCGACAGGTCCGATCTTGAACGTATCTACCGTTTCCTTCTGCCATTCGACACCACGCTCGGCACATGTTCTCTGGATGCGTTCGACAATCGTTGCTGGCGTCGGAGTCGCAGATTTTGCCGCATAGGCAGCGCCTGCGCTGACGAGCACCCCCGTTGCGAATGCACGGCGTGACAGGAGGATGGGGTTCATACAGATGGTCCCTTGACCGACCAGATGAAGTCGCTTCGGTTGTGCAGGACATCAACGGGAATGTTGGGGAAATTACCCTTGGCCCATTGTGCAAGTGCAGTGGCATCTGGGTCCAGGCTGTTGGCGAAACCGATCAATAGCAACGCGCATTTACGGCCAGTGCCCTGAACGTCGATCATATAAGGCCCGCCTTCCCATTCTATGACCTCGCCAGCAATGACTGCATCCACCGCTTGATCGCGCAATGCATCGCCCAACCGCGCTGGCGTCGCCATTGCCGGTATGATCGCCACGCGCGATACGGGCCAATCGCGGTTGCCGATCAGTCGCTTGCCATCGCCTTGAATATGCTGTGCGAGCTGCGCGACGGAAGTCGCAGGAATATCGCAAACAACGAAATCCTGCCCTGCGCTCCCCTTCACCGCTGGCATTTTCAATGCTCGCGCCAGCGATTGCGCCGCAGATGCCGGTTGCGCGGCTTGCCAAGCCGAATGGACGCGTATGACGGCGATGCCTGCGTCCTCGATCATCCTGCGCTTCACCGCCGTCTCCGGCAATTTGTCGATCGTTTCCTGCAATCCTGGAAGGCCACTCCAATACGTGTCGTAGAGATAAAACGGATGACCATCGCAAAGGATGACGTTGCGCTTCGCCGCGATCGTCCGGCGCACCACATCGACAGACGGCATCGCGCAGGTGGAAATGCCGCTGACGACGATATCGGC
The DNA here is from genome assembly GCA_016463225.1 of Sphingopyxis sp. Lineage (GTDB taxonomy): Bacteria > Pseudomonadota > Alphaproteobacteria > Sphingomonadales > Sphingomonadaceae > Sphingopyxis. Next base: position 42,566 of record JAEMRT010000012.1, read on the forward strand.
CGACCCCGCGAGCAGACCCTCCAGAGGCGTATCCGCCTTCCAGCCCAGACGGCTGGAAAGCGTTTCAAGCACGTCGCCGACCTTCATACCGATGTCCTCATATACTTGCCCAAAGCCGACGTTCTGCGGCATCGGGATCTTCCGCGACGCGGCATTGCGCATCGATCAGCATCGTCGCCCTCCGGTAGAGATCATAGCTAGGCCATGCTGGCTGATCCACTGCGCCAGGCACGCCGGTACGGGCAAAGCGCGCCCACATCGCGCTCATTGCGCGGCCAGCGCGCATACGTTCGGGACGGTGGCCGACGAAGTTGGATGCCCCTGTCGGAGCAACGCTTTCCACATTGTTGAATTTAAACGCAATGTCGAGCGCGTGCATCGCGCCTAATGGATAGGAGGTACCGGGCACCGTGCGTTCCAGCGCATAGTCAAAACGATAGGCGAAGACCGGCGCATCATGCTGCGCCGCCTTCCGCTCTGCAATGACAGTTGAGCCAATACCGGAAAAACGGGCGCTACGATAAGCGACGTAGATCTGGCTTGCGCTCGCGCCGGGACGCGATGCGCGATAAACGTCCAGCACCTTGGCCCAGTCATCGGGTAGTTCGCGCTTCATTCGCTCGACCAGTCCGGCATCGGACAGCGCAAAAGCATCCCTGTCGCCGGCAACCATGCCGAAAAAGGTAAACTCATCGCGATTATAGCCGACTATCAGCGGTTTGGCGCGCGACGTTTCTGGCGCAGCCGGATCAAACGGGTGCGCAGGCAGCGCATAACCGTCCACCACGGGTGCAAAGCCTCTGCGCGCCGCGCCAATCCCGTTGCGACCTCCGGCCAGGGCGCCGCTATTGGGCATCCCGCTGAGTTTGACCTGCACGCGCAGCAACTCCGCAACCGGCATGTCGATCAACCGACGCCAATCTAACGCTGCAATGCCCAGTTCGGACAGGACTTGCGCCGTCGTTTCATGCGCTTCCTGCGTGCGCGTCATACGGATGCCGGGGCCGCTTTCAATGGACGCCTTGTGAAAATAGGGGGCAGCTTCGGGCATGGCATAAAGGCAGGACGTCTTGGCCCCGCCGCCCGACTCTCCAAATATCATCACATTGCCAGGGTCACCGCCAAAGGCGCCAATATTGTTAGAGATCCAACGCAGCGCTGCGGCAATGTCGCGCACACCATTGCAGCCACTTCCCTGATATTCTGGCCCTGCGATATCGTCCAGATACAGAAAGCCCAGCAAGCCCAGACGGTGGTTGGTCTGAACCACCACCACATCATTCTGGCGCGCAAGATTGGCACCGTCCTGAAGCACACTGGCCGCTGAACCCGTCGTAAAGCCGCCGCCATGGCTATAGACCATGACCGGTCGTCGCCTGCCGTCCGCTGCCGGTGTCCAGATGGTGAGCGTCAGGCAATCTTCGGCGGGAGATGGTTCACCGATGCCGAAGGTCTGACCCGCAACCTGTATCGAGGGCGCTCCGGGCCGCGTGGCATCGCGTATGCCAGCCCATGGCACAGGTGCCACGGGCGCACGAAACCGATGCTTGCCCGACACGGAACCAGCATAAGGCACGCCACGAAATATGTCACAGCCACGTTCCCGGACGCCGCTTACGCGGCCCGCTGTGGTTTCAACAACAGGCGTTGAAGGAACTGCCCCCAACGCACCTCCGGACAGGAGCAGATACGGGAAACCCGCCGCAGCGCAGGTCAGGGCGCTCCGGCGGGTCAGTAATGACCGTTCAGTTTGGGCAGGTGAAATCTGCTCGGTCATTGACACCCTCTGTCAGAAGCGACCACGGACACCGATGGTAAAGTAGCGACCGACTACATCGTCGCCATTCACCGCCGGATAGTAGAAGCCCGGATTGCTCGCGAAGGAGGGTGAGATAAACACCGGCGGTTTCTTGTCGAACAGGTTTTGGACCGATATGAAGAACTGCTTGTTCTTGTCCTTGCCGGGATAGAAGGTCAGGTTGAGGTCAGTATAGGCAACGGCTGGTACTTTGGGATCGCTGAATACCAATAACGGATTGCCATTCTGCTTGAGCGACGAGCGCCAGCGTTCCTGAACGTCAATAGAGAAGGAGTCGGTGGCGTAACCCACTAGGGCCGAAGTGCGCCATTTTGCCTGGCCGACCACATTCTGCTGGCCTGCGGCACCGGCCGCATTGATTGGCGTTGCCCCCACAAACTGAACCGTCTCAAGCGTGGGCTGATAGGTCAGTAGACCGCGCAGGCTCAACGTGCCGCCACCAAGGCTGGTGCGATAGTTCATGTCCGCATCGACACCCTCCGTTTTCGTCTGCGCGACATTGAGCGAGCGCGAAAGAATGGCTGTCGGGTAGTTGGCGGCGCTGGTGTTGGAGAAAGGCAGCGGGCGCACATAAAGATCGCACAGCGGCGACGTGCCACCGCTGGCCTCACACTGCGCCAGGGTCGCCGCGCTGTTGCCGCCTACCGAGGCTATGGCATTGGCGATCTTGATTTTGAAATAGTCGATCGAGACACTGAAGCCGGGCAACCACGATGCGCGATAGACGCCGCCGAGCGTCAGCGTATTGGCGACTTCAGGCTGAAGATCGGGATTGCCCGAACTGATGATCGTCGCGATGCCAGCGGTATTGGTGTGCGTATCGGTAAAGCCGGTCAACGATTCCTGTCGCGGCGAGAACAGGTCGAACAATGTAGGCGCTCGAATATCGCGCGAGCGTGTGGCGCGGAATGACAGATCGTCGGTCACGTGCCAGTCAAGGCCCAGCTTCCATGTCGTCGCATTGCCGCTGACAGAATAATGGGCGTAGCGCACCGCACCATTGGCATCGAGCGAACGCGCTAGTGGCGCGTCACGCAGCAACGGTATGTTGACCTCGAATGCCACTTCCGAAATATTCTGGCGGGCGGACATGTTGGCGGTCACATTGCCGCCATAAAGCGCGGTGCCATTGTTGGTGGCCGATACCGGGACGCAATTATAGACAAGCCCCGTGCAATTGACGCGGTTCGACGGCTGCGCGCTGCTGTCATTCTCCAGCTTGAGCTTGCGATACTCGCCGCTGAGCGCGATCTTTACCGGGCCAGCCCAAGTGTCGAACGGCGAACCCGAAACGAACGCGTTGAAATCATGCGTCGTATTGGTCAGCGTGAAACGGGTGTCATCGCGCACATAATCAGCAGCCTCCGCCGTGATCGATCCGGCACCGAAGGGATTGAGCGGGACACAGCCAGGATACAGGCCCGGATTGGTGACGGATACACGGCAGACGATCTGGCCGCCCGACTGTACGGTATCCAGCGCGGCTGCCAGCTTTCCGTTGTTCACATTGTTGATATTATAGACGGTCTGGCGCGACCGACCGAAAGTGTAGGACGCCTCCCAGTCGAAGGTGCCAACCTTGCCACTCAGGCCGGCCGAACCATTATAGTTGCGGGCGGTCGCGCGGGTGATCGACGGTTCGACGTCGTCGACAAAGCGCGAAAAGGTGAAGCTGGTGGTGCCGGCCGCCGCCATAATGTTCCGCGCTGATTGCGGCAGATAGGGATTGGACGCCGAGATGGTCTTGCTCAATATCGTCATCGGCGCGAACGTGTTGGCGTTTTGCGTCCGCGCAAACGACCCTTGCGCGAAGAAGGACAATGTATCCGATAATTCATAGTCGAAGCGGCCGAATGCCTGATCGGTCTTGAGCGACGCGGTCAACGCGCTGGGGGTGATGGTGACGCCATCGCCGCCACGTTCGATCGCCGCCGTCCCTGTTGCCGTGCCATGAACGAAGGGACGGTAGGATGTCGGTGTATCGAACGTGTTGCCAGCCAACGCGCCCGACTGGATCAGGCCGCCCCATGACGCATAGGCCGCCCGCGTATTATCGACGAGATGGAAGGGATTAGCGGCCGTGCCTGCCCCGGTTTCGGAATAGAATTTACCGCCATTGCTCCGCGACCGCTTGTCGCCAATGCCATCAGAATCATAATGTTCGTAACTGGCCATGAAATGACCGCGCCCGCCCAGCAGGTCGGTGCCATAGGCAAGGCCGCCACGCCACGAAAAGGCGTCGCCACGGTCCGATATGCCCGCTTGCAGACTGGTCTTGAGGCCCGTGAATTTCTTGTCGAGCACGAAATTGACGACGCCGGTGACAGCGTCCGACCCATAGACGGCTGAAGCACCGCCAGTCACCACGTCCACACGCTGAAGCAGCATTTGCGGTAATGTGTTGGTATCGACAGTCCCGTCGGCATTGGTTGCCGGTACGCGACGACCATCGAACAGAATGAGCGTGCGGATCACACCGAAACCGCGCAAGTTCAGGAAATTGCCGACGTTGTTCGCGCCAGCGTTACCCAATGTCTGCGCGCCGCGCGAGTTGGCGAAAACGGGCAGTTTGTTGAGTGCATCGGGGACGTTGCTTGGCGTGGTTGCGGCAAGCTGCTCCGTCGTAACAATCGTCACGGGGGTAGGCGAATTATTGCCGTTGGTGATGACCCGCGATCCAGTGACCACGATGTCCTGGTTCGGCACGCCGTCTGCAACACCTGTCGCTGCATCCTGTGCAACGGCCAGAGTTGGCATGATGAAAATGCTGGCGCCTGCCAACCAGATAGACTTGCGGATCATGATACCCTCCCCAGATCGCGGCTTGCGCGAGCAGGAATCTGGCCAGGTTACCCCAATGCCATCGCATCCCCACACGTCGCTTTCCGCTGACGTTTTCCCTTGTTCCCGGCTACGCGTCGCAACTTCTGCTGCATGCCCCGTGTCCGATCGACCAGAAACCTATGGCATATTTCCCAGCAATTAGAGAAATACCTTAATTCGATGAATCATTTCATGTAATGAATAGATCGTCGGACAGCGCTTGTGTGAGCGCTTGGGGCAGGAGAGCGAAAACTGATGGTCAGCAATAACCCGCCTTATGCGCGGCCGCATCCGCTAAAGGCGTAACCCATGCGTCATCCCCCGAGCCTCACCAGCCTGAGGCTGTTTCTGCAAGTCGCCTATAATCGCAGTTTCAGCGAAGCCAGTCGATTGTCCCATGTATCGCAGCCCGCCCTCAGTCGTACGATCCGCTTGCTGGAAGAGCAGTTGGGCACCCGCCTGTTCGACCGTAATTCGCGCAATGTGGCGCTGACCAGCGCCGGTGAAGCGTTGCTGCCTATTGTGGAAAGGCTGACCGCCGATTTCGACCATGCCTTTTCCGAACTGGAACACAGTTTCGCAGGCGAGCGTGGTCGGGTGGTCGTCGGTGCTTTGCCGTCGATCGCTGCTGGCGGATTGCCAGCGGCCATCGCAAGTTTCCGTCAGCATCATCCGCAGGTCGAAGTCATCCTGCACGATCACCTCTCGGGTAATCTGTATCAGCAGATGCAGGATCGGCAGATCGATCTTGCGATTACCACGCCACCCGAATCCGACGGCTTTGCATTTCACAAACTGGTGGATGATCCTCTTGTCCTGGTCGGCCCGGTCGGCGGCGCATTGGACGAACCGGAACCGATCGAATGGAGCATTTTTCGCGATCATGCCTTTATCGCCATGGCGCCGAGAAGCAGCGTACGCGAACTGACCGACGCGGCATTCAACGTGGCAGGACTTAATGTGCGCGGCCTGTATGACTGCACTCAATTGGCGACCGTTGGGGCGTTGATAGAGGCAGGCCTTGGCATCACTGCCCTGCCACAGTCCACGCTTGGTATGCTGCATGCCAGCCGCATCGCATCGCGTCCCCTGCTAAACCCCAGCATTGTCCGCCAGATCGGCGTAGCAACTCTTAAAGGTCGGACCCTTCCACCGGCAGCGGAGGTGTTTCGCCACCATTTTCTTCAGAGCTTCACCGCAGCAATGCCTCATTCCCTCGCCTGATTATTTATCCATATTTTTGCATAATCGATAATAGAATTGTCTTTGATGAATAGCTGTCGAACTTGCATGATGGCGTTGACGGGCTCGACCCGAATGTGAGGGGACGTTCCTGATGCTTGCCCTGGTCGGCGCGGTGGCAATATTATCCTTGCTGGCCGCTGTCCTTTCCAACCGGGTGTCGCCTCTGGCGGCGCTGATCCTGGTGCCAGTTGCGGCAGCCCTTGTCGTTGGCGCAGGCGCGGACGTGCCCGGACACATTCTGGACGGCATTGGCAAAATCGCCCCTGTCGCCGGGATGTTCGTTTTTGCGATCCTATTCTTTGGCGTCATGACCGACGCTGGCGTTCTTGCGCCGCTGGTGGGACTGACGCTCCGCCTTGTAGGACGCAAACCGGCCCGTATCACGGTAGGCACCGCGGCGCTGGCGCTTCTCATTCACCTCGATGGTTCAGGGGCTGTCTGTTTCCTTGTTACAATTCCGGCCCTGCGCCCGCTCTACGACGAATTGGGCATGGACCGCCGCATCCTCGCCTGTACCGCATCAATGGCGGCTGGCGTCAATTTCCTGCCATGGACGGGGCCGACCTTGCGGGCGGCCGCGGCGCTCAAAGTGCCTGTTCATGACCTTTTCGCGCCGATGTTTCCTGTTCAGTTGGTTGGCCTGGCCTTCGTCTTTGCCGCCTCGTGGTGGCTGGGACGACGTGAAGAAAGGCGACTGGCAGCGGGCATCCCGTTGCCCCCTGCCGCCGGAGAAACGGCCAAGACGAACGTGTCTTCCGAAGGAAGCCACATGACATCGGGGGGTACGGCGCGTCCTCGCCTGCTTTGGCTTAATGCAGGGCTGACAATCCTCGTCATCGCCCTAATGGTGACTGGGGCTGCCGAACCCGTAATCGTGTTCATGGTCGGCACGGCACTGGCGCTGACCATCAATTACCCGAATGCTGCGCAGCAACGTATCCGGATCGAAAGTCATTCCAAGGCTGCGCTTCTGATGGCGAGTGTATTGCTAGCTGCAGGCGCGTTTACGGGTATCATGAATGGCACCGGCATGATCGCTGCGATGGCCCATGCGGTGGCGGATCATGTGCCTCTCGGCGTAGGACAACATTTGCCTGCGATCGTCGGCACCCTCGCCATGCCTATGAGCATGATGTTCGACCCCGACTCTTTCTATTTCGGTATTCTCCCGATCCTTGCCAACCTTGCAGAGGGTTTTGGACTGGAAGGACGGGCTGTCGCCCAAGCGGCGCTTCTCGGCCAAATGACGACCGGCTTTCCCGTCAGTCCACTGACACCGGCGACCTTTCTGGTGGCTGGCCTGAGCGGCATCGAGTTGAGCGCGCATCAGCGATTTTCGTTTCTGTGGCTCTATGCGGCGAGCCTGGTCATGCTTGTGGCAGCTCTCTTGTTCGGAGTTATCGCGCTGTGATCGCCACCAATAGCATCCGTATCGGCGCAGGGGCCGGTTTTGCGGGGGACCGGATCGAACCGGCCATCGAACTTGTCGAACAGGGCAACCTCGATTTTCTGGTGTTTGAATGCCTGGCGGAACGCACGATCGCCCTGGCCCAGGCCGCCATGCTTGCGGAGCCCGACAAGGGATATGATCCCTTATTGCTGGAACGTATGCGTCGCGTGGCCCCTCTCGCCCAGCAGCGGGGCGTGCGCATCATTACCAATGCAGGCGCTGCAAATCCCCTGGGTGCGGCGCAGGCGGTAGCAAAACTGGCGCGTGAACAGGGGCTTGCGCCGTTGCGTATCGCGGCGGTGCTGGGTGACGATGTACTGAGCCTAGTCCAGGACAGCAACTATCCACTGGTGGATCGCGACGGGACATGCCGCGATCTGCCAAACACGCTTTCCGCCAACGCCTACCTTGGCGCTGGTCCCATAGCGCAGGCCCTGTCGCAAGGCGCCGACATCGTCATCACTGGGCGGGTCGGTGATCCGGCGCTGTTTATCGGGCCGATGCTCCATGCATTCGGCTGGTCGCTTGATGACGCCGACATGATAGGTCGCGCCACGGTGATCGGTCATCTGCTGGAATGTGCGGGCCAGTTATGCGGCGGCTATTTTGCGGATGAAGGTCGCAAGTCTGTGCCGGATCTTGCGCGGCTGGGCTTTCCGCTTGCCGAAATTGCCGCCGATGGCACCGCATTGTTGACCAAGGTGTCGGGATCGGGCGGTCGTATTTCGCTGGCGACATGCAAGGAACAGCTGCTTTATGAAATCCTTGATCCCAAAGCCTATTATCAAGCGGACGTCATCGCCGACTTTTCGACCGTTCGGTTCGAGGAACGTGGTGTGGATCATGTTGCTGTATCGGGCGGCAGCGGGCGCGAACCTTCCGGGTTGCTCAAAGTCTCCATAGGCTATGACGACGGATTTATCGGTGAAGGCCAGATTGCCTATGCCGGCCCAGGTGCGGTAGCCCGCGCGCGGATTGCCACCGATGTGGTGCGGGAGCGACTGGCGATCATCGGAGCGCCTGTTTGCGATGTTACAGCCGAGATTATCGGCGTTGACGCCATTGATCGCACAGGCACCGGGGGCACACCGCGTGAAGTGCGCGCGCGCGTTGTAGGGCGCGCGGCGACACGCGCTGCCGCCGAGCAGATCGGCGCCGAAGTCGAGGCTCTCTATACGAACGGTCCGTTCGGCGGTGGAGGCGTGACCCGATCCGTGCGGAAAATAGTCGCCGTCGCGTCCACATTGATCCCGGCAAAGCTGGCGCAACCACGCATTATCTTGGTGGAGGCATAATATGTTGCTAGGCGACATCGCTCACGTCCGTACCGGCGACAAGGGTGACATCTCCCAAATCTCCGTCATCGTTTATGACTCAGTCGACTATGACATATTGCGCGAACGAGTCACGGTCGGGCGGGTTCTTGCGCATTTCAAAAATCTGGAAGTGCGGGTGGCCCATCGCTACGAGATGAACGAAATCGGCGCTTTGAACTTTGTCCTCGAAGGCGCGCTGAAAGGCGGTGTCACGCGGGCGCTAGCGCTCGATGCCCACGGCAAGACGTTGGGCGCGCAACTTCTGGACATGGATATTGGCGCGCAGGAGCGGGTATGATCTGCGCGATGCGACACGCCACTAACCTTGATCACATTTTCCATCATAGCCTTAAATGAAAGACATTATGATGATCCATTCACGCTCGGGCACCGGAAACAACATGTCTGCGATGGCCATCGCTCTGATCGCACCTTTGCTCATCCAAGCGGCGAGCGCTGCTGATGCACCTTCCGCCAGTCAGGCCGAGGCGAAGGCCGAGGCTACCTTGCGCCAGATGACGCCGCAGGAGAAGACCATTCTCACGATCGGTATCATGCCGCTGCCGATCGGTCCGAACGCACCAAAGCCGCCTGCCGAGGCGATTCCCGGAGCCGGTTACATAGCCGGCTTGCCCCGCCTTAACGTGCCATCGCTGCGTGAGACGGATGCCAGTCTTGGCGTCTCCTATGTGTTCGGGTTGCGTAAAGACGGTGCCACCGCCTTACCCTCAGGGCTTTCCATGGCGTCGACCTGGAACAGTACGCTGATTGAGGAAGGTGGTCGCATGATCGGTTCCGAAGCGCGTGCCAAGGGATTCAATGTTCTGCTGGCAGGTGGAGCCAACCTGATGCGCGATCCGCGCAACGGACGGAACTTCGAATATCTGGGCGAAGATCCATTGCTGGCGGGCACGCTCGCAGGGCATGCGATTCGGGGGGTTCAGTCGAACCACATCATCGCCACGATCAAGCATTTCGCTCTGAACGGCCAGGAAACCGGACGAAAGTTCGTCGATTCGCTCATCACACCCGCGGCCGCGCATGAAAGCGACCTGCTGGCGTTCAAACTGGGCATTGAAATCGGCAATCCCGGATCGGTCATGTGCGCCTATAACAAGGTCAATGGCGAGAATGCTTGTGCCAATAGCTGGCTGCTGAACGACGTCCTCAAAAAGGAATGGGGTTATAAGGGCTTCGTGATGTCGGACTGGGGCGCGGTCCCTAATCTTGACGCAGCGCTGAAAGGTCTGGATCAGCAATCCGGCTCGGAACTTGATAAAGCTGCCTATTTCGGTGACGCCCTGGCCAAGGCGGGCCGCTCCAGTCGCGCCTACGCCCGGCGCATCGACGACATGAACAAGCGCATCCTTTGGGCGATATATGACAATGATCTCGATACCAATCCGGCAACACCCGGCGGCACGATCGACTTTGCAGCCAACGCGGAGGTTGCCCGCAAAGTCGCCGAACAGGGCATTGTCCTTTTGCGCAATACAAAAGGCATTTTGCCGCTGGCCGCGAGCGCCAAAAATATCGCGGTGATCGGCGGATATGCAGACACCGGCGTTCTGTCCGGCGCGGGATCAAGCCAGGTACAGGGCGAGGGCGGACCCTCCGTTTCCGTCCCCTTGGGCGGTACCAGCCCCTGGGCAGTGTTCTTTTCGCAAAGCTTCCACAAATCCAATCCGCTCGCCGCAATCCGAGCCTTGGCCCCTAAAGCCGATATCCGCTTTCGCGATGGCCGTTATATTGCGGAGGCGGTGGCGCAGGCAAAAGCGGCGGACGTTGCCATCGTGTTTGCAACGCAATGGTCTACCGAAGGACTGGATCAGCCCGATCTGAGCCTGCCAAATGGCCAGGATGCACTTATTGCAGCGGTCGCCGACGCTAATCCCAATACCATCGTTGTTCTTGAAACCGGTGGTCCGGTGCTGATGCCCTGGCTTGAAAAGACTGCGGCTGTCATCGAAGCCTGGTATCCGGGCGCGAAGGGAGGCGAAGCTATAGCCGCCGCCCTGTTCGGCAAGATCAATCCTTCGGGCCGGTTGCCCATCACCTTTCCTGCCAGTGTCGATACGCTGCCGCGAAAGGCGATTGATGGTTTTGCCGACCTTGAGCCTGATTTTGCGGGCGATCCGCCGACGCCGGACGCCAAGCTGACGACCAACTATAATATCGAAGGCTCAGACCTGGGATATCGATGGAACGCGCGGGAAGGACATAAGGCGCTGTTCCCGTTTGGTTATGGCCTGTCCTATACGAGCTTCGATAGCAAAAATCTGGTCACGGACGGTAAGACAGCGACATTCTCGGTATCGAATACCGGCAAGGTTGCGGGCGCGACCGTAGCACAGCTTTATCTCGTTTCGCGCGCTGGCAACCCGAAGTTGCGGCTGGTAGGCTTCCAGCGGGTCGAACTGGAAGCTGGTGCAAGCACGTCGATAAGCCTTTCGATTGATCCCCGCCTGCTGGCTGACTGGCGAAACGGCAAGTGGGTATTGCCCGACGCAGAGTATGTCTTTGCGATCGGAGACAATGCAGAAAGGCTTGGTGCGAAGGTATCTGTCAGGCTGGAAGGGCAACGTTGGGTTGCTCGATAATCCACCGTCTATGCCATTCTGGTTGATGGATAACAGCGTTGACGCCCATTCGAGGATGATCCAAAATTTGCTGGATGCCTGCATGAGAAAAGTGTCAGCGGCGATACCGATGCGATATGGATGCGCGTTTTTTCTGGCAAGGTGACGGCTTGTGGCTCAACATACCGCCAGTTGGCTGGATCGGCGACTGGCACCCCAGTCCTTCGTTGCAATGGGTTGTCTCATTGTCAGGCCAATGGTTAATCGAAACCCAAATTGGCAAACGGGTCGAGATGGTGCCCGGTGATATTCATTGGGAAGCTGGTGTCGAAACAACGCTCGATGCCAGTCGCGCAGGGCGTCGGCCTGGGCAGATCGGCGACATGCCGTGCGTACAAATGATGGTGCAGTTCAGCGACGCCGAGGTTTGATCGGCATGATTGATGCCGAACCTCTATCCGCACGGGCAGGAACCTGCCGCGTTCCTGATCGGCCGGTTTCCCGTAGAACCTGCTAGCGGGATTATTTGGTCAGGCTTCATTTAGCGGATGCTGCAATATCCTCATTTGATTGGGAAACAGCAACATACTACCATAGCAACGGTGCTTCCGGCAGACTTGCTCCCACGATTATCTCATATTCTGGGCAATGGCAGGCCTACGAAAGTCTCACATATATGACCCACGGGGCATCAGGCGACAGGATAGAGAGCTTTTGAGTTGGCCGCCGACGGTCGGACCGGTGCGATCGCAGGGATTGTGTGAAGCATGGGAACCAAGCAGTCGGCATTTTCCTAGAGCGGCAGCATGCTCCATGCTGATGCCTCCATTCTGGTTGAGTGCGGCACCAGACATCGCTTGCAAGCCGATGCGCAGCTGCGAATGAGTTGGTTTAGCCTTATAGCTGCTTTGTTGAAATTCCCCTCATCAACCACGGCCAAAAAAAACGCAAAAGTCGTAATTCAATTTCCTTCATACCTCTGAGGTATGAAGTGTGAACCCAATTGATCTTGGAATCATGCGTTAGAGCATCCTACTAAGCTTCTAAAGCTAGGTGTGTGGGAGAGTTGCTGTAATGGCCACCTTGAGTCATTCCGATACATTCATTGTCGATGTGCCGACGATCCGTCCACATGTTCTGGCGATGGCGACGATGCATGGGCAATCGATGGTCATCGTTCGCTTAACCGACACTGACGGTATCGAGGGTATTGGTGAGGGCACGACGATCGGCGGTCTGAGCTATGGCGAGGAAAGCCCCGAAAGTATCAAGTTGGCGATCGATACCTATATCATTCCCGTTCTGGAAGCATGCGACCTTGCGCAAGTCGGGGCAACGATGGCGAAGGTCGCCGAGTGCGTGCGCGGCAATCATTTCGCCAAATGCGCAATCGAGACGGCGTTGCTCGACATGGCGGGCAAGCGTCTAGGAATCCCGACGTCCGAGTTGATTGGCGGGGGGCGCGTGCGCGATAGCCTGCCCGTCGCCTGGACATTGGCCAGCGGTGACACCGCCCGCGACATTGGTGAGGGGGAGGAAATGCTCGATCGCCGCCGTCATCGAATTTTCAAGCTGAAGATCGGTAAACGGGCAGTGCGCGACGACGTCGCCCATGTCGGCGCCATTTGCAAGGCGCTGGGCGACCGTGCAAGTGTTCGAGTGGACGTCAATCAGAACTGGTCGGAGGCGCAGGCCAAGATCGGGATGGCGATGTTGCACGATGTCGGTTGCGACTTGGTCGAACAACCGATCGCGGGCGATGCGATAGCGGCCATGGCCCGCCTGTCGAAGGGGCAGGTCGTGCCGTTGATGGCGGACGAGGCGCTGAACGGTCCGCGCAGCGCCATGCGGATCGCGTCTGCCGGTGGCGCGGGCGTTTTCGCGCTCAAGATCGCGCAATCGGGCGGCCTGTTCGCCACTGCGCAGGTTGCCGCGATCGGTATGGCAGCGGGGATCGGGCTTTATGGCGGCACGATGCTGGAGGGCGGGGTTGGGACCGTCGCGTCGGCCCACGTCTTCGCGACGCTCCCCGAACTTGCATGGGGCACCGAATTGTTCGGCCCGTTGCTACAGGTCGAGGACATATTGCGCGAACCGTTGGGCTATGGCGACTTCTCGCTGGCAGTCCCGACGGGACCAGGGCTTGGCATCGCCTTCGACGAGGACAAGCTGGCCCACTTCCGCCGCGATCGTAAGGCGCCCGCCTTGCATGCCGTCACCGCAGGAGCCTGAAGCGATGCTGTTCATGGTTGAAATGGACGTCAATATCCCCCTGGATTTCGATCCTCAGGATGCCGCGCGGATCAAGGCGGAAGAAAAGGCCTATTTCCAGCAGCTCCAGTCGGCTGGCACCTGGCGCCATATCTGGCGCAAGGTCGGCCTGTATTCGAACGTCTCGATCTTCGACGTCGAAAGCAACACCGCTTTGCACGACACCCTCATGGCGCTGCCGCTTTATCCCTTCATGACCATGAAAGTGACGCCGCTGTGCCGCCACCCCTCATCGATCCATGAGGATGATCGCTGATCCTCAAAAATACCCTTTAGGAGAGCATGAAATGGACGTCAGCTTCATACAAAAACCCGAAATTCAGCAACTGCTCGACCGCGCTGCGGGCGTGCAGGAAAGCGGGGGCAATTCCCGGCTCAAGGCGATTTTCCGAGATTTAACGCAAAGCGTGATGGAACTGATCGTCAAGCACGACATTAGCGAGAGCGAATTCTGGCTCGCCATGAAATATCTGGCGGATAGTTCAGCCGAGATCGGGCTCATCGTACCTGGCACCGGCATAGAGCATTTCCTTGATCTCTACATGGACGCTAAGGACGCCGAGGTTGGCGCTTCCGGCGGCACGCCGCGCACGATCGAGGGACCGCTCTATGTCGCGGGGGCACCTTTAGTCGAAGGCGACGTCAATCTCAGCATCGACCCGGATGAGGGTACGCAGACGCTTTATATGAGTGGTGCGATCACTGGCCCTGAGGGCGAAGCAGTCCCGAATGCGATCGTCCATGTCTGGCACGCCAACAGCAAGGGCTGGTATTCCCATTTCGACCCTACCGGCGAACAGACGCCGTTCAACAACCGCCGCCGCATCAAGCTGGGCAAGGATGGCCGCTACGCCTTTCATTCCAAGCAGCCGAGCGGCTATTCGGTGCCGCCGGGCGGCGCGACCGACCAGTTGATGCAGGCGCTTGGCCGCCATGGCAACCGCCCGGCCCATGTCCATTTCTTCATCGAGGCGCCGGGCTATCGCACGCTGACGACACAGATCAATTTCGGCGACGATCCCTTTGCCGCAGACGATTTTGCCTTCGGGACGCGCGAGGGGCTGCTGCCGGTGCCCAGCCGTCAGGGCGACACCGCCTACATCGCCTTCGACTTCCAGTTGCAGCGCGCCGCCAGCGAGGATGACCAAAACTTTTCCGCCCGCTACCGGGCTGAAGCGACATCGGAACCGGAAAAAGAAATAGCCTAACGCCAGGCATAGGAGACAGGATCATGCACGAGCATTTGATGCAGCGTGTCGCGACCGCCGTGGTCGACGACCCTGAAAGTGGGATGTTCCGCTGTCGCCGGGATGTGTTCACCGACCCTGACCTGTTCGATCTGGAGATGAAATATATCTTCGAGAGCAATTGGGTCTATCTGGCCCATGAAAGCCAGGTCGAGAAGAAGAACGACTATTTCACGACCTGGATCGGCCACACCCCGGTCATCCTGACCCGTGCCAAGGATGGCGGCCTCAATTGCGTCGTCAATGCCTGCGCGCACCGGGGCGCAAAGCTATGCCGTCGCAAGCGCGGCAACCAGCCGCTGTTCGTATGCCCCTTCCATGGCTGGAGCTTCAAGACCGACGGCAAGTTGCTGAAGGCCAAGGATTCCAGCACCGGGGCCTATCCCGACAGCTTCGACCATGAAGGGTCGCACGACCTGACCAGGGTGCGCGTGGAAAGCTATCGCGGCTTCATCTTCGGTTCGCTGAACCATGACGTGCTGCCGCTTGCGGATCATCTGGGCGAGACGAAGGTCATCATCGATCAGATGGTGGACCAGGCACCCGAGGGCCTTGAGGTGCTGACCGGCAATTCGACGTACACCTTCCATGGCAATTGGAAGATGCAGATGGAAAATGGCTGCGACGGCTATCATGTCAGTTCCGTCCACGAAAACTACCAGTCGACCATGGGGCGGCGTGCGGAGGGTGGGACCAAAGCGGTCGACGCCAATGGCTGGTCCAAGGCACCGGCGAGCGGCGTCTATGGCTTCGACCATGGCCATATCCTGCTCTGGACGCAGGTGCTGAACCCGGAAGTGCGGCCGGTATGGGATCTCAAGGACGATCTCGTCGATCGTCTGGGCGCGGACAAAGCGAAGTTCATTCTGGAGCAGACGCGCAACCTGGCGATCTATCCCAACGTGTTCCTGATGGACCAGTTTTCCACGCAAATCCGCGTGGTGCGGCCGATCGACGTGCACACCACCGAAGTCACCATCTATTGCTACGCGCCCAAGGGTGAAAGTGCGCAGGTGCGGGCGCATCGCATCCGACAATATGAGGATTTCTTCAACGTCACCGGCATGGGCACGCCCGACGACTTGGAGGAGTTTCGCAGCTGTCAGTCGGCATATGAAGGGGCAGGCGCGTTGTGGAACGACCTCAGCCGTGGTGCGACCCGCTGGATCGCGGGGCCGGACGCGAATGCGACAGCGATGGGCATGAACCCGCTGCTGTCGAGCGAGCGCAGCGAGGACGAGGGCCTGTTCGTGCGCCAGCATGAATTTTGGGCGCAGATCCTGCTGGACGGCATGGCCAAGGATGCCGCCGCCGCGCCGATGATGGAGGCCGCAGAATGACACTCGTGCTGAACAAGGACCGGGCCACGCTGTCCCATCAGGATATCTGCGCCTTCCTGTATCGCGAAGCGCGGCTGCTGGACGACCGTGCGCTTGACGAATGGCTCGACTGCTATGCCGAGGGCGTCGAATATTGGATGCCGGCGTGGACCGACGACGATGCGCTGACCACCGATCCGCACAGCCAGATATCGCTGATCTATTATGGGAATCGCAAGGGGCTGGAAGATCGCGTCTATCGCCTGAAGACCGAGCGGTCATCGGCCAGCACCCCCGAAGCGCGCACGTCGCATTTCATCGCCAATGTCGAAGTGCTGGACACGCGCGCGGATGCGGTCGACCTGCGGTACAACTGGCATACGCTGAGCCACCGCTACCAGCAGACGCAGCAGTTTTTCGGAACGACGTTCGTGACGCTCGATACCGCTGGCGAGACGCCGAAAATCCTGAAGAAGACGATCGTCCTGAAGGACGACTATATTCATCAGGTCATCGACGTTTATCATGTCTGAGGCTCGGTCGATGATCTTCCATGGACGTTTTGCAGATAAGGTGATGGTCGTGACCGGCGCGGCGCAGGGCATCGGCGCGGGCGTGGCAACCCGCGCCGCGGCCGAAGGTGCCCATGTCGTGCTGGTCGACCGGGCTGAGTTCGTGACGGAGGTAGCGCAGGCCATCGTCGATGTGGGCGGCAAGGCGGTCAGCGTACAATGCGACCTTGAAACCTATGCGGGCGCGGCGCAGGCCATGGCGGCGGCGATCGACGCCTTTGGGCGCATCGACATTTTGATCAACAATGTCGGCGGCGCGATCCGTATGCGGCCCTATGCCGCGTTCACACCTGAACAGATCGACGCGGAAATCCGCCGATCGCTGATGCCCACGCTCTATTGTTGTCACGCGGTATTGCCCACCATGCTGGATCAGGGCGCTGGCACCATCGTCAACCTGTCCTCCAACGCCACCCGCGGCATAAGGCGGGTACCCTATTCGGCGGCGAAGGGGGGCATCAACGGCCTGACCCAGGCGCTGGCGATGGAATATGCGCAAAACGGTATCCGCGTCGTGGCCACGGCGCCGGGCGGGACGCAGGCGCCGCCGCGCCGCATTCCCCGCAATGCGCAAGGCGATAATGAACAGGAACAGGCGTGGATGGCTGAGGCGGTGGATCAG
This sequence comes from Sphingopyxis sp., assembly GCA_016463225.1. GTDB lineage: Bacteria > Pseudomonadota > Alphaproteobacteria > Sphingomonadales > Sphingomonadaceae > Sphingopyxis. The sequence goes on from JAEMRT010000012.1 coordinate 59,829, forward strand.
GTGACATCGTCAGCGTTCATGAAGCGTTACGGCACGCTGGACGAGCAGATCGCGCCTATCCTGTTCCTCGCGTCGGACGAGGCCAGCTACATCACCGGATCGGTCCTGCCCGTTGCGGGTGGGGATATCGGCTGAAGGACCAGCACATGCAAAAAATATATGACAGCCCGACAGCGGCCCTGGACGGCTTGCTGTTCGACGGCATGACTATCATGTCGGGGGGCTTTGGCCTGTCGGGCAACCCCGAAAGCCTGATACCGGAGATCCGCGCCAGCGGCGTGAAGGGGCTGACCGTCATTTCCAACAATGCGGGCGCCGATGGTTTTGGCCTGTGGATGTTGCTGGAAAGCCGCCAGGTGAAAAAGATGATCTCCTCCTATGTGGGAGAGAACAAGCTGTTCGAGAGTCAATATCTGTCGGGCGAACTGGACCTGGAATTGAACCCTCAGGGTACGCTGGCCGAACGCATCCGGGCCGGCGGCGCGGGCATACCCGCCTTCTACACCAAGACCGGCGTGGGTACGGTCGTCGCCGACGGCAAGCCAGTCGAGACGTTCGAGGGCGAGGACTATGTGCGCGAAACCTGGCTGCGCGCCGACCTTTCGATCATCAAGGCATGGCGGGCGGACCCGGCAGGCAACCTTATGTTCCGCAAGACCGCGCGCAATTTCAACCCGAATATGGCCACGGCGGGCAAGGTGACGGTGGTGGAGGTCGAGGAGATCGTGCCCGCTGGCACATTCGACCCAGACGTCATCCACACGCCCGGCATCTATGTCGACCGCATCGTGCTTTCCACGATCAACGAGAAGCGGATCGAGAAACTGACCAAGCGTGAGAGGGCGATTGCCTGATGCCCTGGACCCGCGATCAGATGGCGGCGCGCGCCGCGCAGGAATTGCGCGACGGCTATTATGTGAACCTGGGCATCGGCATCCCGACGCTGGTGGCAAACCATGTGCCCGAAGGCGTCAATGTGACGCTCCAGAGCGAGAACGGGATGCTCGGCATCGGGCCGTTTCCCTATGCCGATGAGGCTGATCCCGACCTCATCAATGCAGGAAAGCAGACGATCACCGCGCTGCCGACGTCGAGCTTCTTCTCCTCGGCCGACAGTTTTGCGATGATCCGCGGCGGCCACATCGACATGGCGGTGCTGGGCGCGATGGAAGTGGCAGCCAATGGCGACTTGGCCAACTGGACCATTCCGGGCAAGATGGTGAAGGGCATGGGCGGCGCGATGGACCTGGTCGCGGGCGTCAAGCGCGTGGTGGTGGTCATGGATCATGTGTCGAAGAATGGCGATCCCAAGATCCTCTCCCAATGCAGCCTGCCGCTGACCGGCAAGGCGGTCGTGGATCTCATCATCACCGATCTCGCCGTGTTCGCGGTCGATCGCGCCAGAGGCGGGCTTAGCCTCGTGGAACTGGCACCCGGCGTGAGCGAGGCCGAAGTGATCGCAAAGACCGGCGCACCGCTCACAGTGCTTGAAGCTGACTAGGACAGGATTTTCAGACGTGCCAAAGCTGATCGTCGTCAACCGTTCGGGAGACGAAAAAACTATCGATGCGCGCGAAGGCATCTCCGTCATGGAAGCCATTCGCGACAATGGTTTCGATGAATTGCTCGCCTTGTGCGGGGGCTGTTGTTCCTGTGCGACCTGCCATGTCTTCGTGGATGAAGACTGGCGTGGCGGTGTGGGCGCGGCGAGCGGGGATGAGGACGACCTGCTCGATTCCTGCGACCATCGGTCGGCGGGGTCGCGCCTGTCGTGCCAGATCATGATGACCGCAGCGCTGGATGGCCTACGCGTCGCCATCGCGCCGGAGGACTGACCATGGCCTTCACGCAGCGTCCCGTTGCCCAACTTTACTGGAAACGCGACGGGCGGGATGACGCCCCTGCGCTGGTCCTGCTCAATTCCATCGGCACCGACATGGATTTGTGGGACGCGCTGCTGCCCCGTCTGCGCGCGCATTTCGCGTTGCTGCGGATCGACACGCGCGGCCATGGCGCATCGACCGCCGAACCGGGCGACTATGCGATGGCGATGCTGGCGGACGATGTGCTGGCCGTGGCCGACGCCGCCGGGCTTGACCGCTTCTCGCTCGCGGGCGTTTCACTGGGCGGGATGATCGGCATGGAAGTGGCGTTGCGTGCGCCCGGACGGATCGAAAGGTTGATGCCCATCTGCACCTCCGCATCGATGGACGCGGCGTCGTGGAACGACCGCATCGCGAAGGTTAGGGGGGAGGGCATGGCCGCCATTGCCGACCTCGCCATGGGACGCTTCCTGTCCGACGCCGCCGAACCGGCCATCTTTGAAGCCGTGCGCCGCCAGCTTTTGACCATGGACGCGCAAAGCTATGCCGGTTGCGGCGCGGCGATCCGCGACATGGATCTGGCCGAGCGGATCGCCGACATCGCGTGCCCGACCCTGATCGTCACGGGCACCCGCGACACATCGACGCCCTTCGCCGGGCATGGCGAGCATCTGCTCGCCCGCATCCCCGGCGCGACACATGTGTCGCTGGAGGCCGCGCATCTGGCACCGCTCGAAGCGCCTGACGCGCTGGCGGACGCCATCCTCTCTTTTGTGAAAAGCTGACATATATGGCCCAAGCCTTCATCTGCGACGCCATCCGCACCCCGATCGGCAAGCTCAACGGATCGCTCGCCACCGTGCGCGCCGACGATCTTGCCGCGCTGCCGCTCAAGGCGCTGATGGACCGCAATGCCAGGGTCGACTGGTCGGTGCTGGACGACGTCATCCTGGGCTGCGCCAACCAGGCGGGCGAGGATAATCGCAACGTCGCGCGCATGGCGGTGCTGCTGGCAGGAATGCCCGATGGCGTACCGGGCGTCACCGTCAACCGCCTGTGCAGTTCCGGCCTCAATGCATTGGGCATGGCGGCGCAGGCGATCCGCAGCGGCGACACCGATTTCATGGTCGCCGGCGGGGTGGAGAGCATGACGCGCGCGCCCTATGTGCTGGGCAAGGCGGGCAGCGCCTTTGGCCGCGACCAGAAATTAGAGGATACCACGCTGGGCTGGCGCTTCGTCAATCCGGCGATGAAGGCGGCCTATGGCGTCGATACCATGCCCCAGACCGGTGAGAATGTCGCCGAACAGTGGGGCGTCAGCCGCGAGGAGCAGGATCGTTTCGCGCTGGCCAGCCAGGAGAAGGCGGCGCGGGCGCAGGCAAGCGGCCGTTTTGCCGCCGAAATCGTCCCGGTTTCCATCCCGCAGCGCAAGGGCGATCCAATCCTGTTCGACGCGGACGAGCATTTGCGCGCGACCAGCCTGGACGTGCTGGAGAAGTTGAAGCCGGTGGTGAAGCCGGACGGTACGGTGACGGCGGGCAATGCGTCGGGCCTGAACGACGGTGCCGCCGCGATGCTGGTCGCATCGGAAGCGGCAGCAGCGGCGCATGGACTGACGCCGCGCGCCCGCGTGATCGGCATGGCGGCGGCGGGTATTGCGCCCCGGATCATGGGCGCTGGTCCGATCGAGGCGGCGCGAAAGCTCCTGACGCGCTACGGCCTGTCCATCGACCAGATCGACGTGATCGAACTCAACGAAGCCTTTGCCAGCCAGGCGATCGCTACCTTGCGCGACCTGGGGGTCGATCCGTTCGACCCGCGCGTAAATCCCAATGGCGGCGCCATCGCGCTTGGCCATCCGCTGGGTATGTCGGGCGCGCGGATCGCGCTGTCGTCGGTCGAAGAACTACACCGGACTGGCGGGCGCTATGCGTTAGCATTCATGTGCATTGGCGTAGGGCAGGGGGTTGCGGTCTTGCTAGAGCGGGTATGATGATCACCCACAACATCGTCATGAGAAAGGCAGCCTTGATCGTTGTATCACGGCTACTACTACCAGCCACGCTACCGCCGTTGGCTGCGTAACATGTTTCGATGCGATGAATGAATACATAGTCATTTATGAAGCATCAGCACGGCTGTCGCCACAAACCGCTAACGAACGGACCCATGCCATTATGTATTGGCAACGCTCATCAGCCGAATGTGGTTGGATGCCAGCCTGTTTGCGCCGCCTGCGGGGCGAACATCCCGAACGATGGGACGCCCAATGCATCAAGTGCCAACACCGCCCAAGCTCAAAGCCTTACTCGCCATCTCGACGACATGCTGGACAAGCGAATTCATCTAAACCTGCTCTGGCCATCTCTGCGGCAAGGCGCTTGAAATCACATCCGACAGCGAATTATAGAAAATGACGATCGCTCCGGTCCGCTAGATTTGGTTTGCGACGCTGACTGAAAGCGCGATCGACAAGCATTCTTCAATACCGATATCACCCCGATCCCACCGACACCGTTGCCTTCTATGTCCGCCGTTGGAAGGTTGAGGTGACCTTTCCCCACACTCGCACTCACGTGGGTGTAGAGACACAGCGCCAGCGAACCGACAAAGCCATAGCGCGAACCGCACTGTAGCTGCTGTGTTTCTACACTTTTATATCGCTACTGGCCTGCGATCTGCTGAACAATAAAGCAGTCCTTATTCCGACGCGTGGTATCGAATAGTCGGCCTTACCTTCAGAGACGTCATCGGTGTGCCCGTGTTCAGTTCTGCGTCGGTATCATAATTGAACAGTCTTTGTCGCACCGAGATCCGCACTATTTCCCGAAAACCCGCCTCGTAAACGTGGCTCGATCGCTATGCTTGTATACTTGATCGTACAAAACCAATCTTGGACTGATAGGATGCCGCGCCATAGATAGGATCTCTTCAAGGTTTGGGCACGTAGGTGCGGACACGCTGACGGGCATCAGTTCGCTGCGCGTGAGCGCGTCGACAAATTTAAAAAATTTTCAGGACCCTTATCTGAAAGCGGGCGGCTTCGCGGAAGCCTCCTTCGACATGAACCATCCTGCCAGCAATCCCTTCCAACTGGATCGATTTGGAAACCATAGTCTGTAATGCTACGCGGATCTGCTGATTTTCGGTCTTGTTGCCGTTGTATAGATCATCGACCTTTTGTTTGCCGCCCCAATAGCCTGCGTAGCCAAGCGACACTGACGTCTTGGGCGAAAGAGCGGCGCGACCCCACAGTTGCAACGAAGCCGTAGTGTTCTGCGAAAGGGTCTGCCGAGCGGCACCATATTTGTCATTATCGCCATACCAGATGACGTCGCCATAGACGTCGAGCGTCAACCCCTTGCCCAGCCCTTGGATAAGGCCGACCTGCATGTCGTAGGTCATCCGATTGCCACCGATGTTGACCGACTTCCCTGCTTTGTAGTTGCCAGTTGGAAACGTGACGATCGGCGAAAAGCCGAGATAGGTACCATGATTAGGGTCTGGCTTGTTCACGAACCAGATCGTGGCGAAAGGGACAATGTCGCCAATGCCGCTGGACTTGTCGAGTCGCTGGCCATTTACCTTGCCACCATAAATGGTGCCGAACGGAATGATGATCTGCGGATCGACGATGAATGGACCGATCTTCATAAAATGTACGAAGCGAGCAAGTCCAATCGCGGACTTTAGTCGAGTTCCCTCGTCCAACGTGCCAACGCCCGGCACCTGCAACTGGTCGCGATCGGTGTAGATGCCCTAGAGCAGCGCTAAATTCGTGCCCTCGGGCAATGCGGTATAGTCACCCGGATCTACATCCACCGCCTGAGCTGCGCCGGCGAAGCCAAAGGCGACGAGCGCCGCAACTGAAGTGCGCAAGGCGTGTTTGATGAACGACTTTCCAGACATATAATTTTCCTCCCAATGTTTTAATTGTTGATTGTTCAGGCTGTCAGCAACGCGCCGGCTTGCTCCCCGATGATGACGCAACCCGCCATCGTATTGCCCGTCGTCACACGCGGCATGATCGATGCGTCGGCAATGCGCAGACCCTCAATGCCATGGACCCGCAGTTGCCCGTCGACTACCGACATGTTGTCGTGCCCCATCTTGGCGGTGCAGCTCTGGTGCCAGTAGGTGACAGCGGCATCGCGCATGAAATTCTCCATGTCCCTGCCCTTCTTCGGCCCTGGCATCACCTCACGCTTGTTGAACCTTGCGAGGGGACCAGAATTGCCGATTTCCCGGCACAATTCGATACAGCGCAGCAGCGCTGTCCGGTCTCGCTCCTCCGCTAACGCGTTGCCGAAAATCTTGACCGGCGTGCTCGGATCGGCGCCGGTGATGAGCACCTCGCCTCTGCTCTCAGGCCGAACGATAGCCGGCGACAGCGACCAGCAAGCCGGAGGCGGCGCATATTGTTTGCCCGTCTCAGTGCTGGTGTAAGGTACTTCGATCTGGAAGGGTTGAAGGTCGGGCGTGTCGAGCTTTGCATCGCTTTTCCAGAAGAATGTCGCCTCGGCCGCATTGTTGCGGAACGCAATGGGCTCAGCATATTCCCACACGCAACCCGCGACCATAATATGATCTTGGTAATTCTTGCCGACGCCCGGCAGGTGATGAGCTACCTTGATGCCATGCTGCTTTAACTGTGCGGCATCGCCGATGCCTGACTGCATCAGAATCTTTGGCGTGTTGATCGCCCCAGTCGAAAGAACCACTTCCTTGCGTGCGCTTATGGTAAGCGGCTTGCCGCCCAACAACATCTCGACGCCGGTCACCCGTGAGCCCTTCATCACCAGCCGCTGGATGTTAGCATGGGGCAGAACGGTGATGTTTGGCCGATCGAGGATGGGACGGACATAGGTGCGGAACACCGACATGCGCTGTCCATCTTTAATGCGGACATTGGGGATTGCGGCACCGCCATCGCCCTCCATCATGACGCCATTCTGGTCGTCAAAGGTCGGGATGCCGACACCCCTGCATGCTTCTAGCATCGCCGGTGCTATCGCGATCGGATTGTCGGGTGTCTGGACATGAACCATGCCGCCTTTGCCTCTACGCAGCGGATCGGACGCGCCCTGCCAGTCCTCGATCCGGCGATAGATTTTCAGAACATTGTCGTAGTTCCAGCGATCGTCGCCGGCTTCGGATGCAAAATAGTCCCAGTCATTCTTGTGACCGCGCGACCAGATCATGACATTGATCGAGGACCCGCCACCTAGGACTTTACCCATGGAAAGCGGCATGCGGCGATCGTTGATGTGCGGATTGGGCTCGGCCGAAAAGCCCCAGTCGCGCTCGGTTCCAAGGTTGGTGAACCACTGGCTGGGACTGATGACGCTTGGCACTTCGTCACTGCCACCTGCTTCGATCAGCAGCACCTTGACGTTAGGATTTTCCGCGAGCCGACGCGCCACGACGGAACCTGACGAGCCGGAGCCGCACACTATGAAATCGTAGCTTTTTTGAAGATTGGTGCCTAGTTGCAACTGATTGGCGTGGGCCTTTTCGGCAAAGCCTGCCATACTGGACGCCACCGCCACGCTAACACCTGCCGCCATGGCCGCACGCATGAAATCTCGCCGCTCGATGCGTCCCTGCATCAACGCGCTTTCCGCGCGATGCACAAGTGCCACCGCAGCATGATCAGCCGCGCCTTCGTCCTGCCTTTGCGTCACCGTCGTCCTCCCCACCCAGTTGTTTTGCGTGACGCACGACGGGGAGTGGAGAGACTATGCAAAGTGTAGCGCGGACACAAAGTCCGACATACCTTGCCAGCATCATCTCCATCATCCCGCGCTTTGCGCACGGTGCTCAATTAAGCCGAGTTCGACGATAACGTCCGTCTCGACTGCACGATCTAGGAGTAGGATCGGGATGATGCATTCGTCCAAAACTATCGGAGTATTGCTTCCATACCTAAATTGAAGGTTTGTGCGCGCGATATTTTACCCTTGCTGAGCTAGATGCCCATCTTCCAACTCGCTCAGTCCTTGGTTCACGGCGTAGCCCCACTCCCGATACGTCCGGGCGATCACCGCGCTCATTAGCAAGAGTTCGTCCGAACGATCCCCCACCCTGTTACTCATGATAATGGGCGAGATAGGTGCCTCGGCAAGCTCCAGATATTGTACACCTTCAGTCCGCGCCTGGCGTACCGATTCAGGGACCAGGCAGACCCCCTCTTCTGCCGCGACAAGGCCCACCGCGACCTGCAACTCGCGCACCTCGTGCGCGATGGATGGGGTCAGCCCGTGGTCCTGGAAGATGGACAGCACCTGATCTGCATAGCTAGGCCGCGGCGCGCGTGGATAGATGATCAGCGGGTCGTGCCCCAGTTCTGCTAGCGACACGGTGCCTGCCGATGCCAGTTTGTGCGTTGCGGGTACCACCGCCACTAAACGCTCTTCACGCAAAACCGTGCGGCGAACTGCAGGGTCATCAAATCGGATACGGCCGAAACCGACGTCGATCATTCCGTCCTTCAGCCCCCCGATCTGATCCAAACTGTTCATCTCGACCAGCTTGAGCTCCACATTGGGGGCAGCAAGACGGAACTGGCGGATTAAAGTGGGTAAGCGCGCATAGATTGTGGAGGCAACGAAGCCGACAACGAAGCGTCGCCTGTCCGAGGCCGCAGCCCGGCTCATCATCGAGCGCATCTCGTCCACGCGTCCCAGCACTTGCGTTGCCTGCTCATAGAATAGGCGGCCCATCGCCGTCAGCCTCAACGGCCGGGCATTGCGGTCAATTAGGTCATGGCCAAGTTCGCCCTCCAACTGCTGAATCTGGCGGCTAAGTGGCGGTTGGGCGATGTGGAGCCGCTCCGCGGCCCGAGTGAAATTGCGCTCATTTGCTACCATCACAAAGTAGCGTAGCTGCCGTAAATCCATCACCATACCTCTCAGGTATCGACATCAGACCTTAATGATCTTTGTGACAAACTAGAGCATATCCTAATTATCTCCCGTAACAAGATGGGATAAGGTCCAAAGTCGGCATGACTCGCCTTACGCAAACTGATACCTTAATCGTCAACCAGCCGATGGACGTTTACGCGGCGGCCGCTCCCCAAGCCATTGCCCCAGTAGATTTTGGCGATGCTGGGCATGGCCGATTCGACAGGCTATACTGGTTGTTGCGCAGCCATTCGCAGCCAGGATATCTTCGAAACCGTGACGCTTGTCGATGCCTCGACATTAGTCGTCAGCGGTATGCCCGATCCCACGACCCCGCACCTACACAAGCAAGCGCTGGCCAATGCCATAGGCAGCGCAATACGCGTGATGTTGGATGCGGCTTATCTTTCGACGCGGACTAGCCAGAAGCATTACTGGCCGTCCTTCACGCCCGTCTCAAACCATAATCGCAGGAGAGAAGAAATGCTCGACACCAAATTAATTGCCGCAGAGCATTTGGAAGGCCGTTTATTCACCGGCGTTTGGGAGGATGGCGCGCGCAGTATTGATGTGATCGAGCCGGCGACGGGTCAGGTACTGGCCAAGGTCGGAATGACCGATCCAGCTGGCATAGCAACCGCGGCGGCGTCCGCTCGCAGCGCGCAGAAGGCATGGGCGGCAACTGCCCCCGATGACCGCGCTTCGCTTTTCTTCCGCGCAGTAGAGCTCGGCCGGAAGCATTGGAATGAGATTGTCAGCTGGATAATCCGGGAAAGCGGATCGGTGAAAGCCAAGGCGGAATTTGAGCTTACCATTTCGCTCAAGGCCATCCAGCTAGCTGGCGGGATGCCACATCAGGCTCAGGGTCTTGTGCTACCAAGCGAGCCAGGTCGCACCAGTCTCGCGCGTCGGCGTCCACTCGGTGTGATCGGCGTCATCTCGCCCTTCAACTTCCCGCTCTATCTGGCGATGAGGGCCGTGGCTCCGGCTCTCGCCGTGGGCAACGCTGTCGTGTTAAAGCCAGATCCGCGTACTGCTATATGTGGAGGCTTCGTCATTGCTCGCCTGTTCGAGCTTGCGGGTCTGCCCGCAGGCATCCTTCAAGTGCTGCCTGGAGATGGAGCGGCCGGCGAGGCGCTCTGCACGAATTCTAATATAGCCATGATCCAGTTCACGGGTTCGACGAAGGCTGGACGTATGGTCGGCCGGACGGCGAGCGAGCATCTTAAGAAAGTATCGCTTGAACTGGGCGGCAAGAATTCGCTCATCATCTTGGATGATGCAGACTTGGACCTTGCCTTGCGCAATGCATCATGGGCGGCCTATCTGCATCAGGGTCAAATCTGCATGTCGGCAGGAAGGATATTGGTGCACGAATCCATTGCCGTAGATTTTGCCATGAAACTGGCAGAGCGTGCCGCAGCCCTACCGATGGGGGATCCCAACATCGCCGAAGTCGCAATAGGCCCGATGATCAATGCCTCTCAGCGAGATCATGCGGTCAAGATAATCGAGGCGAGCGTCGCTGCCGGTGCCACCCTTCTGACTGGAGGAACGGCTGATGGGCTTTTCATCAGACCCGCCGTCCTCACGGATGTCACCGCGACCATGCCAGCTTATATGGAAGAGATTTTCGGCCCGGTCGCAGTCATTACGACCTTTGCGACCGACGCCGAAGCGATCACCTTGGCAAATGATACTGACTATGGCCTATCTGCTGCCATCATCTCGAAGAATATCGGGCGTGCCATCGCGATGAGCGATCATATCCATTCCGGCTTGCTCCATATCAACGATCAGACAGTCAACGACGATGTCACCAACCCGTTCGGCGGGGTCGGTGCTTCGGGGAATGGCACGTCAATCGGTGGACCCGCCAATTGGGAAGAATTCACGCATTGGCAATGGGTGACGATTAAGAGCGCACCCCCTGCCTATCCTTTTTGAGGTTTATCGGCAAAGGGCGGCGAACGACGTCAGATGCTCCGCGTCAATTCCAAGCTTCGTATCAGCATAGTTAAAGAGTTTGTCTAGAGCGTCGAACTTGAAGTCTGTATCATATGGGACTGAACGAAAATAACGTAATCGTGGGAGCGGCGGCCCTTGGCCAGATGCGCGGGATTACTGGAAGGTTGTTACCCCCAAAGGCAGGGGTCAGTTTCAACGCCGATCCAGAGTCGTGATCCACGCAAGTGGCGCCTTGGTCGGAAAAATTTATATTGGCGCAGGGAGCAAAACCGGCGCATTATCTGGTTGCGTCACGATGCTTCACTTGGCCGTTCGTTGGGGTTGCGCGCACCTGCAATTACGTCGCTATAGGCTGGGAATAATTGATGCAGCGCTGTCATCTTGTTCACGCGGGATCGGTCAAGGCCGCTGCCATTTTTAGCTGGCCTCCACCGCGCGGGCCTCAAATGAGACCCCAAGCTGCTTACCCACCGCTCCAAAGATCACGGCGAGATTGTCCATGCTGGGATTGCCCCTTTCAGACAGCATTCGGTGGAGGCTCTTACTGGGATGACTGGTTTCCGCCGCAAGCGCCTCGAAGCCCACAGATGCATTGACAAGATCGCGCAGGACCAATCGCGCCACATCAGGTTCGCCGTTCAGAAAGGCCGTTGCCGCTTCATCGAGCATGGCCTTGGCGAAAGCCGGCTCTCGAGCCACGCGCTCCTTCACTGTTTCCTTGAAATCTCGGGTCAGCGCCATCTCGCTAATTCCTGCCTTTTTTGCCGGTCGCCCTGCGGACCTTGTATTCATTCAGCAGCACCCCAGCCTGATCGATGTCTGACTGTTGCCGCTTCTTCGTCCCACCTACGAACAGGATGACGAGTTCATCGCCATCTTTAGTGAGATAGAGTCGGTAGCCCGGCCCCCAATCGATCCGATACTCTCCCAGGCCACCGCCAATCCACTTTACGTTCGATACATTGCCCAACTCCAGCCGTAATATGGCTGTCGCCACTTTAGCGGAGGCCTGTGGATCCAGACCGTCGAACCATGACCGGAACGGACAGGAACCGTCCTCGCAGATATATTCCTGAACTATCAACTCATAGCCTTTCAAGTAACATATATGTTACCACATGTCCAGCGTCTGCGATCAGGCGACCAGTCGCAGGCGGTCAAGCTTGGCGGCCCCTTGTGCCAGCAGCTTGGCGATTTCATCTGACGTGCGTCGCACGGCCAGTTTTAGGGCTTCATCGACGTGAATATAGTCCTGCGTCACATTCTGTGATGCGTGACCCAGCATCGCGCGGATCGTCAGTTCAGAAAAACCAAGTTCGGCAGCAATGCTCGCGAAAGTGTGCCGCAAGGTGTGGGGCGTAACGCCCACTATGCCTGCAAATCCGCAGATACGTTGAAGGCAGGCACTGGCCGCCGTGAAGGGGCCGTCGCCTGTCGTGGCCGGGAAAACATGGGGATTGCCTGCAACCTGTGCCTGCGCCACGATCAACTTGATTGCTTCTGGTCCGATTGCCCGGATTTGTCCGCCGGTTTTGGTGTCGGGGAAGGCGACAAAACCGCCCATCGGGTTCACCCATGCGCGCTCCATGGCTTGGCCTTCTTCACGGCGATATCCAGTTAAGAGCAACAATTTGATCACCGAAATCCCCGTCGGACTAACGCCCTGCTGCTCGGCATAGACCATGGCCTTGCCCAGCGTTCCGATCTCTGCAACGCTGAGCCGACGGGTCTTCTTATTGCCCGCCAGCTTCTTGGCGCCTTTGGTGGGGTGTTCGGAAAGCAACCCCTTATGCCTGGCATGGCCCAGGATCGCCTGGATCGTTCCGAGGCAGCGCGCAGCAACGCCGGGACCACCGGTCGCCTTACCACCGCGCCCGCCGCTGCGGCCCTTCTGCGTCTTGTGATTTTTGACGTCGTCCTGCATTGCCTCGACGTCGGCGATTGTCAGATGCCGCGCTATGCGCTTGCCGATCAGGGGCTTGATATGCGTCTTGATCCGGCTTTCATCCATCGCCAGCGAGGATTCCTTGATCGGACGGTTCTTGCGGCCGAGAATCCTGCCGGCCCGGGCCTCCGTCAGATACCAATCGCACAGTTCCGTGACGGTCATCTCCTTGCGCGCACGACGTGCCTCTTCGGCAGGGTCTTCGCCGGAAGCAACCTCGCCAAGCTTGATCTTCGCCAGATCGCGCGCTTGATCCACCGTAATGACGCCGAAGCGACCGATCTTGACGCGCCTGATGCGGCCTTCCTTGTTCATATATTGGATGACGAAGGTCTTGGTGCCGGTCGGCCCTATGCGAACCCCGAACCCTTTGATCTCGGTATCCCAGATGAACGCCTGACCCGCCTTGGGTGGGGTAAGTGCATCGACCGATCGCTTGTTGAGCTTGGCCTGCGCCATATGCGCTTCCTCCATTTTATTACGCGAGCCCTGAAAAACCGAAAAGTAATAAGGACGTAATAAAAATCGGTCGTTTCGTGGCAAATCAGAGGTTACTGCGTCGTAGCTGCGATGGCAATATCCATTTGAAAAGGCGTAGAAAATCGTAGAATGGTGAGTTCTGGCGTAGCTCTCAAAATCGGGTTGCCAAGGTTGGGGTCGAGGGTTCGAATCCCTTCGCCCGCTCCAAAAACACCAGCAAAAGCAACAGTTTAGCCCTCATGGGCAAGCGGCCCGTTTTGACCGGGGTAACGCTGGGGTAACTCTTCCTTTTTGCTAGGCAGGGCAGGACCGCCTGGTCGGCATTGCTCGATGCCTGCTGACGCGCTGTCGTCCGCGATGCCAAAAACCGTGTCCGGAAAGCTGCCCGAGTCGATGGTGGCGTATGCTTGCTGGCCTGGTGGGGCGGCACCGCTTGCAGCGCCAGTTCCTTCTATTTCCGTCCTCGAAGGCCGTCGAGCAGCGGGGCGGGGTGACCAGGGGGCAACCGTCCTTGGCGGGGTATTCCCGTCCTCTCGACGGGCATATCGGGGCCGTCCCTCGGCTGCAGTGGCCTTTGGCTCAGTCGGGGTCCCCACGACCAATGCGATAGGCCCGTCGCGCGTCAGCAAAACTCTGCCCTGCCAACTCAGCCAACAAGGCCATCCGCGCGCAAGCGATCTACAGCGGCATGCACGGCTGGCATAGCGCCTCGCCACTCTTCCCCCTGCGACATGGCACGCGCTACTTCGCTCGGGCAGTCGGTGGCCGACCTGAAGCCGAGGCTCATCATCCGCTCGCGTGCCGTCACGTCGCTATCACGCCGAAATCGGACGGTTCTTCGAAGCGTCCACTTACACCTATGACGCCCTGGGTCGGCTCACAAACGCCAGCACGACACGCACGGCCAACAACGGTGTATAGATGAGCACGACCTATGATCCGGCTGACAATCGCCTGACCGATCAGGTGACCGGGTCTGCGACCAAGGTGGTGGTGCCGATCAATGGGCTTACGGTCATGCTGGTGCCGGACAATTAAGCAAAACAGGGGGCAGTTTTGCTGGCCAACAGGGGGCGGGTCAGAGGCTGATTGGGTTTTGACCCTAACGGACTGAACTTGTGGGACGGCCTGTAGCGCCGTCCCATGACTCAACTCTTGTGCCAGACGAATATCAGGAGAATGACGTAGCCGCATAGTCTGCCGTCAAACCAACCATTCGGCAAGTGTCAAAGGTATTGTAATATTACCCGGATTATTCAGAGCGTAAATGGATTCCGGCAAAACTGTATTGTTCAGATAGAACCATTGGACATCGATGTAATCGATCTCTGGCGTGATGCCTTCTTCACCAAGATTGGGAATGTTGCCGTCTGGGCCAACAACGCTTGCATCATTAGCAAAATATCCTCTTGGTGTGGACGAATTTGCGATGGCTGCCTGTTCTGTACCCGCCTCCAAGTAAATGCCGTAATCTCCGCTGGAAAAATCCTCGATTCGAATTTCACTTTTGTCCGGGAGAAAAACAGTCAATACGTCCCATCCGTCTTCCCAGTCATAAATGATCCCGTGCTCATCCAGATGCGCCGCTTTGCTGATAGACCATTCCCAAGTGCTACCTCCCTCAGTGATCGATAAGGTTTCTTCCTCAATGACCACCCAATCTGCGCCATTTAGGGCGTGCCCGTTCCAAACAATGGAATCAGAGATACCGCCATCGGTCAAAACAATCTGGCGATAATCCTCATCGAACACTTGAAGCCAAACCAAATCTTCGCCTGCACCAGTCGAGATCGTTCCATGTCCCATAACGGTAATGATGTCATTTCCAGCACCGGCATCAATCACATTGTCATCAAAGCCACCAATGATGACATCGTTGCCAGCGCCTCCGATAAGGACATTGTTACCCGTTTCTTCAATCAAAACGTCGTTCCCGTCGCTGCCCAGCAGATAGTCATCGCCCGATCCACCGAATAACTGGTCATTGCCTTGTCCGCCCAGCAATATGTCGGACCCCTCCCTGCCAAGCAGAGCTTCGTTCCAACCACTCCCAAGAAGCAAATCATCTGAGTTTCCGCGATCTGCTGCATCCGCGCCATGCCCAGCCAATGCGACAATCATATCAATTTGCCCAGCAGCAACATCGAGCGCCGGAGCTGGGGCATTACCAATCTCTTGAAGGACCAGATTGACGGAACCGATCAAATTGGTTCCTGAAAATATGCTTTGATTGGTTGTCGTATACCAACTCAAGGCATCGTTGAATTCGGATTGTGAAACAAATTGCGTTGCGATCGAATTGACCAGATCATCTCGACCCAGAGGAGTAAAGTTTGTCGAATTGAACGCCCACTTTTCGACAGAAAGATTTATCGAAAAAGACATATTGTCTTCATGCAGCGTTAAAATTCCCTGCTCATATATTGAGGAATTCTGGATTGCATGTTTTGCCAGTAATCCGGCATATTGAACAAAAGCCGTAGTAATATTTTGTTGTAATTCAGGATGAATGTATTCCGCGAGATCAGATGCGACCAGCGTGCCAAGATCACTGGCATCACCAAAAAAGGCATCTACCGCCGTATCTCCGAATGGTCGAACGCCTTCGTCAATAACGCTGTATGCAATAGCGGTGGCCATTTGGTCGCCAGATTCATCTACCCCTGTCCCAAGGACAATATTATTTTCTTTTATGAAGCCAATCGCTGCCCCAATATCGTTGTCGTTATACGTTTCCCATAAGATGGGAGCCACCTCTTCCCAACCGCTATAATTATTGCCCTGCTCCCAAAGAAGGAGAGTATGCATAGCCATATTGTGGCGTTCAAAAATATCGATAGGATCAAGAGGATCGATAGGAGACGTTCCAATATCCAATTTCTCAACAGTCGTGGACTGCAAATGACGCAAATTCTCCAGAAATTCCGAGTCAATAGCAAATCCATGGATATTGTTAGAAATAAGCGGAGACCAAGGAGATGAATTTCCAAAAATCAGAGATTTAGCGTTGAGTACAGTATCATATAATTCCGGGTCGGAGTATATATCTACTGAGTAATCATTGTCCGGATCAAACGGCTGATCAAATGCTTGAATATAAGAATAGGCATTTTCGACTGATAATTCGAATGGCATGTTTGCAAAAATTTCGGCATTTATGCCGTGAAATGCTGCTACAATACCAGCAAGGCCTCCACCAAGACTATGCCCTGTCAAAGATATGGCATCGGGATCGATATTAAAGGCTGGATTCGATCCCGCATCTACTACGGAGTTGTAAAAGTCGAGCGCAGCCAGAAACTGGTATGAAAAAGGAGTGCCTATCCCTATTCCCCAATCGCTAATGTCAGCGTTCGCATCCGTTCCACGATAGCTGACAATAGTAGATCCATCGCTTGCAGAATAAGCCGCTGCAACAAAAGAATTTTCTATGTATCCACTTGGTAGCACTATATTTTGTAAAGTGTAATTTCCTATCTGTGTGCTCGCAACCTTAAGAGATATATTATGGAATCTATTATATGAATCCATAGAAAGTACAGCATTCATCAATGCATTACTAGTCATGTGTTCAACCTCTTACTGGCTGTAAAAATGTGATTTTTCGATCCTTTTTTCGGACGGAAGTTCCTTCGCCGGATTCGCTCGCGCATATGGATCAAAGTAATCATTTCTGTATTTTTCGAACCATGGCAGAATTGCGTTGATCCTTCGTGTGACGGGATCATCGGTAATTTCTATCGTCATGCTGACCAGCTTTGCGCCTTTGACAATCTGATCCACCCTACCTGCGTCTGCGGCAACGATAGAGTTGGGGTCGTTGATGTCGGTAAAGTGCGCAACGATCGGATAATATTCGGGAGAAACGGGGCGCGAGCCACGGATGCGCGACAGCTCCTCGAATTGATCCTTCACCACGCTATCATATCGATCGTCATTTGCGCTTATGGAGATAGGTGTCAAACTTTGCGCAAAGCTGGATCGTAGCATCCGTAAGGTTTCTTCCTGACCTCTTTGCCATTTACGAACAACGAAAATATAATTGCCGTCAGCCAGGCGGACAGGCACCGCCTCGCCGTGAATCGTGACCTGCAACCCCCCAATTTTTGGAATGGGGAATTTAGGGCCGATAATGGATTTCAATTCTGTAACCCCTGAACCGCTCCGGCGACCCTGGGGCGTGTCGATCACGATAGTGAGACGGTAATGGATGGTCGGGAGGAACGTGACACATCCACCAAGGAATATCGGAAAAATCAAAGAAATAAGCGTAGCAAGAACTCGCATCGTGCAGCCCTATAGAGATCGGCTCGCTCGGACGCCGGTTCGTGGTTGTGTGGGTATAAGCGCCTCATATTGCAACGATAAGATGATCCATTTAGGTTTACTCTTTATTAGCATCACGCCCGACGCGCTTGTGCAGGTGAGCGTGCTGGAATATTCAACCGCAAGACTCTCGTTATGAGCCAAGGACCGCCGGGAGGGCAGGTCACGTTCCATGTTGCGAGGTTGCGCCAATCCAAGCCGCTCGAGTGGGAAAATGGCGTGCCAATCAGCGGTCAGTCCGGTTATGACCGGGGACGTTTCTGCCGTCCAAATGCGAGATGGCAAATGGCAGTTGTTGCCGAGACCCGACGTTCGACGATCGGCCGACGGGCTGACGCTCGAGAGTTTTGTGCTACCCTCACGGGGAGAGCCGTGGTTGGCTTCGCCGGCCTAGGGTACGCTCCTGAATGGCCTGAATAAACCGACAGTGCTATCCGGCCAATGCCAAAAAGGGTACCGATGACATTCGAAGAATATCAGCAGGGGGGGCGATCGCGTTATCTTGCGTTCGTCGAAGTCATTCAGACCATTCTGGAGCGGGCGTTGGAGCAGCATGAGCTTGCGGCGCATGCGATTACTGGGCGAGCAAAGGAGCCCGCCTCGCTGCGTAAGAAGCTGGCCGACCGAGGGATTCCGCTCGGTCAGGAGATGGATGAGATCAAGGACCTTGCTGGGTGCCGGATCGTGTTCCTGACCAATTCCCAGGTCGAGCGTTTCAACAGCACCGGGGCGCTGCACGAGAATTTCGAGGTGTTGAGCGTCAACGTCCATCATCCTGTGCCTGGCACGGACACAGAAACTAAGCTGTTCGACAGCACCAACTATCTAATCCGCCTGAAGCCGGACCGCCTGGCGCTGACGGAATATCGCGCGTTCGACGGGCTACGCGCCGAGATCCAGATCCAGACGTTGCTCAACCATGCCTGGGCGGAGATGGGTCACGACACGATCTACAAGGAGCCCAAGCTGACCCATCTGGGTGCGGGCCGGATGACAGCGATCGGCGAGCGCATGGACAAGGTGATGCAGGATCATCTGATCCCCGCCGGGCACGACTTTGACAAGATAGCGCGCGATTTTCGTAGGCTTTTGGAGGCCGATGGGGCGGCGGCGGCGACCCTCGATGCGATCGAGCATGTGGGCGATAACAATGAGCTCGAAGGTGCTCTCGAAACCTACACGGACTTGGTACTGCCTCATTTCGACAAGCCGGCGGTGGAGTTTTCCAGCCGGTTCGATGCCCTCGTCGATGCCGTGGAGCGTTCGCGGGATTATCCAACCATCCCGGTCGTCACAGACTATGGGGATTATCCAGGCAAGGCGAGTATCGATGTCGCGCGCCGGGTCGCGCAGCTGATCCGGTCGTATCGCTATTTCGAGCCCGACCGGACCATTCGTGCCCTCGTCCGGCTGTATCTTGGCGCGCGCAATGATGAGGAGCGCCGCCTCTGGATCGAGGCCGGTGAGAAGCTGGCCGAACATAATCTGGAGGTCTGGAAGCAATATGGGCCAGCTGCCCAGCACGTCATTCTCGAACAGCTGTGGAAGATGGACGGCGCCGACATCGATGGTGCGCGGCCGCTACTGATCGGGATGCTTGCACAGGTGTTGTCGGCCAAACTTGCCGGGACGACATGGCGGTCCGACGGCGTCATGATTCACCAGGGCGCGGTCCGCGCTTCGGACGAGTTTCGGCGGTTGCGTGGGGAAGCGATCGGATGGCTTGAGCGATGGCTTGATACTGCCGGAAGCGACGCGGAGCGCCTCGCGATCCTGCAGGCCCTTGGTAATGTCGATGCTATGCCGATGCAGGGCGGCGGCGAGAGCGGCCTGTTCCAGATGCTGCTCGAAGACGGCGCGCGCGTCGCCCGGCTCATCCTCGACAGGGCGCCACAATGGGGCCTCGAGCTGCGACGCGGTCGCGAGGTCGATGCCCTTCATACGCATTATCGTTTCCACGTCCTAAGGCCGGACCTTGCGGAGAAACCGGAGCTGGTCGCCGCGCAGACAGCGCTGATCGGCACATTGCCAGGCTTGCGCGATCTCCTCGCGGCGGATGCGGATTTCGTGCGCTACAAGACCCTGATCGGGCATGACAGCGTCCACCCCGGGGCCTGGGACGGCGATCACTTCGATTTCGAGGCGATCGATGCGTGGCGGCAGGAAAGCTATCCGGCGATCATAGCCGAGGTGACGGCCGATACCGTGGCCGAATGGCGCGACAGGATCGATGCCTATGTCGATGCGGTCGGCTTTGACGGCGGGCATTTCATTTCAATGCGCGCATTCCTGAGCCTTCTCGCCGAACAGAAGCCGGACGTGGCGCTCATGATGAT
>JAEMRT010000012.1:79621-80424 GCA_016463225.1 Sphingopyxis sp.
GAGCAGACGAGCTCGCAAGGGGCGGCGTTCCTCGCGGCGATGCTGGCAGGGCTGGAGCGAGCGGGGCGGCTGGCTGAGGTGCTTGCATTGGTCGATCAGTGGTCGGCGGCCGGGCAGCATCTGTCGGCGATCGGTGATTATCTGCACCACAAGCCGGCGACCGATATTGATCGGCTGCGCGCCTATGCCGCCAAGGCGATCGAGCGGGGAGAGCAAGTGTCGGTCGTCAATGCGGCTACGATCGCGGCCAACTGGTATCAGCGTGCTCCCGATCCGGTCCTGATCGATGAGGTGCTGCTGCCAGTAATTGGGTTCGTCACCGAACACCACCTGCCGCATTGGATCGGACATTTTTTTGCCCCCGGACATGCGCAGATGGTTCAGGACATGGATGAGCCTCACGCGGCCGCGTTGATGCGATCCTTCATAGATATCCCCGAGGTAGATTTCCGGGCGGTGCGGTTGATGGCTGCGGTGGCGCGGCGGCATCCGCGATTGGTGATCGATTTCTTCGATGCCCGGCTTAGGCGCGAGCGCGGCGGGCGGGATGAACGCTTCGAGCCCATCCCATTCCATCGCCATGATCTGGCGCAGATCCTGTCGTCGCACGCCGATTTGCTGCTGCCGGCCGTGCGCGAATGGTACAATGAAGGATCTGCCTTCCACGAATATCGCGGCGGCCGTTTGCTCAAGCATGCCTTCCCCGAACTGACTGATGCTGTCGCAGCCGAGCTGATTCAGATCGCCAGCTGTCATCGGTCGTGCAATTCTCCGCAAAAGTGGGCTTTGAAAATTCCCTAGTT
>JAEMRT010000150.1:0-3464 GCA_016463225.1 Sphingopyxis sp.
AGGAAAATTTCGACAGCGGCATCGAAAAGACGGTGCGCTGGTATCTGGAAAATCAATGGTGGTGGCAGCCGCTGCGCGATCAATATGATGGTCAGCGTCTGGGCTTGGACAGCGCCCCCGCCGCCAAGGTGCCTGCATGAAGATTGCCGTCACCGGGACTGCGGGGCAGGTCGTCACCAGCCTGATCGAACGGGGTACCATCGCTGGACATAATGTGATCGCGATCGGCCGTCCCGACCTCGATCTGGCCGACCCGGCTTCGGTCGTTAGCGCGCTGGAAGCGGCTGCGCCCGATGTGATCGTGTCGGCCGCCGCCTATACGGCGGTGGACAAGGCGGAAACCGAAAGCGACCTTGCCCATGCCGTCAACGGCGCAGGCGCTGGCGCGGTGGCGCAGGCGGCCAGACTGCTCGACGTGCCGCTCATTCATATCTCCACCGACTATGTGTTCGACGGAACGCTGGACCGCCCCTATGTTGAAAGCGATCCTACCGGTCCGACCGGCGTCTACGGCGCGTCGAAACTGGCGGGCGAACAGGCGGTTCTGGATACGCACGACAATAGCGCGGTCTTGCGCGTCGCCTGGGTGTATAGTCCGTTCGGCAGCAATTTCGTCAAAACCATGCTGCGCTTAGCCCGCGACCGCGACGAATTGGGCGTGGTCGGCGATCAGGTGGGTAATCCTACCAGCGCGCTTGCGATTGCCGACGGCATCCTTCAGGTGGCTGCCAATATGGTAGCTGACGGCAGCCCTGCGCTTCGCGGCGTCTTTCACATGACGGCGTTGGGCGAAGGTAGCTGGGCCGATTTCGCGCAGGCGATCTTTACAGCGTCTACTGCGCGCGGTGGTCCGTCGGCATCGGTGCGGCCTATCGGTACGCTCGACTATCCGACGCCTGCCACCCGCCCGGCCAATTCGCGGCTCGACTGCGGCCTCATCGCACAGTCTCATGGCGTGACGCTGCCGGACTGGCGCACGTCGCTGGATGTAGTGATGGATCGCCTACAACCGGCACCAAATTGATTTCTGGGGGAATTTGACGACATGAAGGGTATCATTCTTGCCGGTGGTAGCGGTACGCGCCTCTATCCGATGACGCTTTCGACCTCAAAGCAGCTCATGCCGGTCTATGACAAGCCGATGATCTATTATCCGCTCAGCACGTTGATGCACGCGGGCATCCGCGAAGTGCTGATTATCTCCACCCCGCGTGACCTGCCCGCTTTCCAGTCGCTGCTGGGCGACGGTTCGGCCTGGGGCATGACGATCGACTATGCCGAGCAGCCCAGCCCCGACGGCCTGGCGCAGGCCTATATCATCGGCGCAGATTTCGTCGCAGGCCAGCAGTCCGCACTGATCTTGGGCGACAATATCTATCATGGCCATGGCCTGCCGGAAATCCTTGCCAGCGCCTCATCGCGCCAGAGCGGCGCCAGTGTCTTTGCCTATCATGTCACTGACCCCGAACGCTATGGCGTGGTCAGCTTCGACGACGGGATGAAGGCCGTCACGATCGAGGAAAAGCCGGAAAATCCCAAGTCCAACTGGGCGGTCACCGGCCTCTATTTCTACGACGAACAGGTCGTGGACATCGCCGCGAACCTGAAGCCTTCGCCGCGTGGCGAACTGGAGATTACCGACGTCAACCGCGTCTATCTGGAACGCGGCGAACTTCATGTGGAAATCATGGGTCGCGGCTATGCCTGGCTCGATACCGGTACGCCCGACAGCCTGCTTGACGCGGCCGACTTCGTACGCGTCCTCGAAAAGCGCCAGGGCTTCAAGATCGCTAGCCCCGAAGAAATCGCTTTCCGCAATGGCTTCATCGATGGCCCGCAACTGGAACAGGCGATCGTCAAGCTCGGCAAGTCTGATTATGGCCGCTATCTGCGTGGTATATTGACGGAGAGCTGAAGGGCCGGATTGACGCTCGCCGCACAGAAATGGATGTGAGTGGGATGCTGACACAAAAGCTTTCCACCCATTATGTCGAAAAACCGTGGGGCCGAACCGATCTCCCCTCGCTCTTCGCCGCTGGCGCAGGGCGGCAGATTGGGGAGGTGTGGTTCGAAAGCGCTGATGGCCGCGACTTGCCGCTGCTGGTTAAATATATCTTCACCCGCGAACGGCTGTCGATCCAAGTGCATCCCGACGACGTGCAGGCCAGGGCCAAGGGGCTGCCGCGCGGCAAGGAGGAAATCTGGTATATCCTTGATTGCGAACCGAGCGCGACGCTGGGTATTGGCCTGACGGCACCCATGTCCCCCGACCAGTTCCGCGCGGCGGCGCAGGACGGATCGCTGGAACAATGGATCGACTGGAAGTCGGTAAAACCGGGCGACTGCTATTTCATTCCGGCCGGCACCGTCCATGCCATCGGCGCGGGCATCACGCTCGTTGAAATCCAGCAAAATGTGGACGTCACCTATCGGCTCTATGACTATGGCCGGCCCCGCGAACTGCATCTGGACGATGGAGCCGCCGTCAGCCGCCTCCAGCCCTATGATCGCGCCCTGATCGAAGCGCCACTGGGCAGCGAAGCCCGGCTGATCGCCGACAGCGAAGCCCCCTTCTCACTTGATCTGGTCCATTGGACGACGGATCAAAGCCTCTCCCTGCCCGTTGGCAAGCTGCTATGGTTCACACCGCTGACCGGCGCAGGCACGGTCAATGGTCTTAGCTGGGAAAAGGGCGACTGCCTGCTGCTGGAGGGCGAGTGCATCTTCACCCTGACGGCAGGACCGGTATCGGCTCTGCTCGCCGTTCCGCGCTGAACCGACGAATATTGGCCGCTCCCCACCTGCGCGCATGATGAACGATCGGCCAATATCCACAAATCCCTGATTATAAAGAGAATTAAGATTTTGGCCGTTACAACTGGGGCAGGACTGTGACGGAAAATCGTTTATTTACAATGATTTGATGTTGCGCAAACAGCGAGTCTTTGTCCAGCTCACTGTCGGCTTTTCAGCCGAAGGCGCGTCAGGCCGCAATAGAGTAATCGCGGACCAGTTTTAGAGCCTGCTCGTTGAGGGCCGCTGCCCGCTGCGCATTGTCGCTTTCGGTGTAGCAGCGCAGTTCCGGCGCATTGCCGCTCGGCCGCAGATGGATGATGTCGCCGCCGGCAAAATGGATGCGCAACCCGTCGGTCCGATCGATCCTGTCCGCTTCGCCAGCCAGCGCGCCAAACATGGCGGTCAGCCGCACCAATATGGCGGCCTCGCTCCCTTGCTCCAGATGCGCGATCAGCGCCTGGCTTTGCGCCGTCGGGTAATTTTCCAGCCGTTCGCTGAACGTATAGCGCGTCGGCAACTGCGCCTGAAGCATGGATAGCGTCACGCCGCGGCGGCGCGCATCGACCAGCACCGACAGAATCGGCAACACCGCGTCGCGCGTCGGCAGCGCAGGCAGAATGTGCCCTTCCGCCTCGACCGGTGTGGCGATCAGAAAACCGCCATTGGCC
>JAEMRT010000150.1:3474-9344 GCA_016463225.1 Sphingopyxis sp.
CCGGGCCCGCCTGTTTCAGCACTTCGCGCCAATGGGCGACCCGATCCGGGTCCGCCGTACGCTCGCAAACAGGCCCGACAATTCAACCGCGCTGTTGCAACTGACCGGGGTTGCAATGGCACCAATCCCCAGCGCCCGCGCACTCAACATGCCCAGCACATCGCCGCGCATCCACAGGCCGTTCTCATCGGCCAGCAAGGGCCGATCGGAATCCCCGTCGGTGGACAGGATAGCGTCCAGCTTGAGCGCCGCCGACCATTCCCGCGCCAGCGCCTGGTCCTGGGGGCGAACCGCCTCGGTATCGACGGGAATGAAACGGTCGGACCGCCCCAGCGACACCGCATCCCCGCCCAGCGCCCTGACCAGCGCGACCAATATGTCGCGGCCGACGGCGGAATGTTCATATATGCCCAGTTTCAGTCCGGTCAAAGCCTGCCCACCGAAGAAATCGATATAGCGCGCAATATAGGCGGTCGCGACATCCACTTGTCGCGCTGCGGGCTGGGCATCCTTCAGCATCCCGTCGCCGTCGAACATGTCGGGCAATGTCACGCTTTGGGCGCGAATGGCCAGCTCATCGGGTTTCAGCACCTCGCCATCGGTGCGGTTGAACTTGATGCCGTTGCGGTCGTCGGGAATATGGCTGCCCGTCACCATCAGCGACGGGATGCCCCGCGCGAACCCGTAGGCCGCCACGGTCGGCGACGGTACGAAACCGCACAGATCGACCTCCCCGCCCATATGACGCACCGCCGCTGCGCAGGCCGCCATGATGCGAGGGCTGGACGGGCGCAGATCACCCGCGATCGCCACATGGACGCCCGGCGCAAACTGCCCGATGGCGCTCAAATGCTGGAGGAAGGCGGCGGTATAGGCAAAGCAGACCCGGTCCGTCATGGCGCTGACCAGGCCGCGCGCGCCACTGGTGCCGAACGCGACGCCCGACTGCGCCATCAGGTCGGCAATGGAAACGGATTGCGTCATATATTACCCCAATACGTCCATATAATGAATAATGCCAATTCTGCTGGTGCGCCTGCAGGAACAAGTCGTTGTATGCGACAGGCTTCGACGGAATTTACTCTAGGCTCGAAGCCATCTATCCTTGTGGCGGTTCACTACACCACAGATGTTCCGCCGCTCCAAATGGCGATCGTAAATCTGGCCATTTCTACCTGACATCTGCTTAGATCCAGGCAAGCGGCACAAGGGAACGCAATTTATGGCCGCGATAGTTTCAGACGACACCAAGGCTCAGTCAGTGGCTCCTACATTTTGATCGCGCATAGCCGGGCGTAAAAATTCTTTTGATAGGGTCTACATAGGCATAATCTGGATATTATCGGACTTGTCACGCGCAAATCGATTTGTCACCCATCAGAGCATGAGTATAATAGGCTACCTTGAGCGAGTAACTTCTGTAGATGTGGCAGGTTGGGCATTCAATCCAGAACGTCCAGATCACCCTGTCAAAGTAGATGTGTTTCATAACGATTTACTTATAGCTTCGGGCGAGGCCCGAGAATTTCGGGATGATTTACAAGCGGCGCAGATAGGAACTGGTCATCACGCCTTTGTCATAAATATTCCTTTTAGGGACGGTCGGATTGACTGTCGAGTAGAAGGCGTACAGCTTCCCCCGCTACCAGATGCTCGTTCTGACGCTCGTGAAGCCGGTGAATTCTGGGACACAATGGGAGCGTTTTACGCTCAGCAACCGCCGCGCGCGCATTGGCCATTATCCCCACACATCGTTCGTGATCAGAACGAAAGGGCGTGTGGTCGGATCATCCCTGGTGGTTCCAATCGCGGCGCTATCGAATTGTTTAAGGATATAGCGGGAGCCGATGTGCCGGTCGGCCGCGCTGTCTCGATCGGATGTGGACCCGGTCACAAGGAGCTAATGCTCTTAAAGGACGGAATCGTCTCACATTTCGATCTTTACGACGTATCCAACGAGTCGTTGAATGCCGGACGTAACCTAGCCCAACAGATGGGGGTGGAAGATCGCGTCCGGTTCATTCACGGCTACGACTTCGAGAGTGACCTCCCTGGCGGGTATGATCTCGTTTATTGGGACAATGCCTTGCATCATATGTTTGATGCAACCGCAGCAGTGAGATGGAGCCGCGACGCCTTGCGTCCCGGAGGGTGGTTTGTGATGACGGATTATGTTGGTGCCAGTAGGTTCCAATGGCCAGCCGAGGTATATGACATAGCTGACGCTGTTCGCGGCGCGCTGCCGGACGAGTGCTTCCACAATCCGATCAATCCTGCCAAGCCGTATTCGCGATATGTTGGCCGCCCGACCCTCCAAGACATGGAATATGATCCAAGTGAAGCGGCTGATTCAGAAGCTATCCTTCCTGCGATTGACACCTATTTCCCTAATGCTACGATCAGGCATGTCGGGGGGACCATTTTCCATCTTGCGTTGAGCGAGGTTCTCACAAATATCCTTGAAGAAAGCGATTTGCTAAACTCTCTACTAAAAAGAGATCGCGAAATCGACATCCCGCATTATGCTGTCGCAGTGGCGCAAAAGCCGTATTAAGTTTAGGATTCAACGATTTAGCTAGAATAAGATGTGGATACGATACGGATTACTGAGATGAAGGTGTGCCACGGCCATAATGCGTGTCGACACAGCTTTAATTCTCGAATTTACCAAACATATTTTCGATCTTGCGCCGCTGTCGATAGAGTGTGAGATCGGCATTTCTCGGTTTTTCGTCGATGTGATTCAGACGTGATTTTACGCTCTGCTGGCGCGGCGGGGCACTTATAGAGTGTGTTACTGAGCATGGTTTTGGACTATGCGTTCAACATCAGTGCAGCGCCGTTGTAGTCGGCCATCTGCCCTTCGTTCAGCAGTATGACTAACGGCTTACCTTTGCCATTGCGGACTGCGTGGGGCTGTTCGACAAGCTCAGCAGAGCCGAATTTTAAACCAACCAATCTCCTGAAACACAACCTATTTGATAGGTTCTGAACGCAGATCGCCTTATGCGATACACATCGACTCTAATAGCCATGTTGTTAGTGATGACTGCTCTGTTGCAGGGCTTTAGAGTCATCGACCGCACCGGGGAGATTACACACTGTTCCCAAAACCTACCTGATGCCATTTAGCATCATATCGCAGGACCACACATGTGCAGCCAAATAGCTGATGAACATTCACCCATAATAACGGGTCATTATTTGGACAGTATGCCTGGAGCCGGACAATATGTGAACCGAATTTTCGGCAACTGATATGGATGATGAGACGGAGTTTGAGTGAATATGTTAGAACAATCGGAATCTGTTGAATCTGGCATCTTTATCACGCCCGTGATTCTTGCCGGAGGATCAGGAATGCGATTGTGGCCACTTTCGCGTAATTCTTATCCAAAACAATTCGTACCCCTATTGGGGAAAACTACTTTGTTTCAGGCTGCGGCGCGGAGGCTATCGGGCGAGACAGACAGATTCGCTTTCACGCGACCTATGGTTCTGACGAATGCATCTTTTCGCTTCATCGTCGCTGAACAATTGGTCGTGGAAGGAATAGATCCGGATGCCATTCTGATCGAGCCAGAAAGCCGTAACACCGCGCCAGCAATATTGGCCGCCGCGCTGCATTTGGCTGCCCGAAAGCCAGGTGCCATCATGCTGGTGGCACCGTCCGATCATGTAATATCTGACGTCTCCGCCTTTCAGCGTGCGGTAGGCAAAGGGTTGGCCGCGGTTAGAAAGGGTGACCTGGTTACGTTCGGCATTCAGCCGACTAGAGCAGAAACCGGCTACGGTTATCTGGAGATTGCTTCCCGACCGGACGGATCGGGAGACGCAATCAGCCTATCCAGTTTCGTGGAGAAGCCGAACGTTGTCCGCGCAGAAGAGATGGTCGCGACCGGCAAATACCTCTGGAATGCCGGGATTTTCCTTTTTGCGGTCAAGGATATCATCGCAGCGTTTGAGCGCCATGCATCTGCCCTGTTCGCAACTGTCCGACTCTCAGTCGAGCAGGCGGAAACGGATCTTGGATTCCTACGCCTTGCGCCTGAGCCATGGAAAAAAACTGATGGTGTAGCCATCGACTACGCTATTATGGAAAAGGCCGAAAATCTGTCCGTCGTTCCGTATGATGCAGGATGGTCCGATCTGGGCGACTGGAATGCGGTATGGGGACACATGCAGCCAGATGAAAATGGCGTTGCTTTGTCGGGTGGCGCCACTGCTGTGGATTGCCACAACTCCCTGTTACGATCTGAGAGCGAGGGAATGGAAATCGTTGGCCTTGGCCTCGATAATATCGTCGTAGTGGCGATGAGCGATGCCGTGTTGATCGCTGATAAATCACGCGCCCAGGAGGTAAAAAATGTGGTTACGGCCTTGCGGGACAAAGGTGCCGTGCAGGCAGAAACATTCCCCAAGGATCATCGCCCTTGGGGTTGGCATGAAAGTCTGTTGATCGGAAGCCGTTTTCAGGTCAAGCGGATTACAGTATTGCCTGGAGCGTCGCTCAGTCTGCAAAGCCATTTTCACAGATCCGAGCATTGGATCATAGTAGAAGGTACCGCCAAAGTTACGGTGGATCGCGATATATCGGTGCTGACTGAGAACCAGTCTATCTATATACCGCTTGGGGTACAGCATCGGATCGAAAATCCAGGACGTATTCCAATGGTGTTCATCGAAATACAGACTGGTCCTTATGTGAGAGAAGATGATATTGTGCGGTATGAAGATCGCTACGCACAGACACGAACGATATTGCGTGACCAATAGTTTCTGGGAACGTTAGGATTGCCAGCTGCCCGTTCGCCTGCGGTGATAATTCAACGACCTGCAAGGAGACGGATCAAGGCAGCCCATATTGCATTTCAATGCTGTTATATTAACCCATACGGCTACAGCTTGCTCGCTTGATATGATATCATTAGAATCAAGGCATCGTGCATTATATTTTCAGTTATAATTACAATATGAATTTGTTATAATTATGATTTCTTGACAAAAAATCTATATTAAAAAAAGGGATGGATTTTGATAGACGCACATTTCACTTGTAATATTTGCGGAACTCAAAGCATTTTCAATCCATCTGATGATTGGCGCGAGTCTCCATCCTGCATTGCTTGTGGATCGTCCGTTAGGTCCAGGCAGCTAGTTCACTGTTTAACATCTTCCATTTTTGGAGCAGGAGTAATACTTCCTTGGGTGAAAGAGCCTAATATTTGCGGTATCGGACTAAGCGATCCCGATGGACTTGCGGAACACATGGTTCGTGCGTTCAACTATACGAACACATATTATCATACCGAGCCCAGACTAGACATCTGCAATCCAAAATCAGAATGGTTAGAAGAAGCCGATTTCCTAATATCAAGTGACGTTTTCGAACATGTGCCATCCCCGGTGCAATCGGCATTTGATGGTGCGTTCAGTGTGTTACGTCCCGGCGGAACACTTGTCTTGACTGTACCTTTTGATGAAAGGTCAAAAACTACCGAACATTTTGAAAAGGTGCGTAATTTTCATCTACTGGATTTTGACGGAGAATGGCTGCTCGTCGGTAAAACGGAAGAAGGTCGGTTTGAACTACATGATAACTTGGTGTTCCATGGAGGTCCTGGGACGGTAGTTGAAATGCGATTTTTCTCTCGGCATGCTGTGGTAGCCCATCTTGAGGCAGCTGGCTTTATCGAAATTAGTATACATTATGATACCGTCCCGGAATACGGAATCTTCCCGCCCCACAATCAAGGGTTACCGATTACCGCAAAAAAGCCCTTGTAGAAATGGTCACATTGCCCTCCGTCGGAAACTGATCTGCCCCCCGCTGAGTGGCCCAGAGACTATGATAGTCTGGACCATGAAGG
>JAEMRT010000054.1:0-7362 GCA_016463225.1 Sphingopyxis sp.
GGCTGCGCCCTCGACCGAGGACGCTGCCCTGGCTACCGGCGCGCTATCGCAGCCGCACCGGCACATAGGCCGGCGCTTCGCCGCGCCCCTTGACCCGTAGCAGGATCGCCGAACGTCCCGCCGTCCTGGCCTGCCGGATCGCGGCTTCCAGATCAGCGGCGCTCGCGACCGGCCGGTTGTTGGCCGACAGGATGATGTCGCCGCGGCTGAGGCCCTTGCGCGCCGCATCGGAATTGCCCTCGACGCTGCTGATGACGAGGCCCTGGGAGACGTCGCTCGCGCCGAGCTGACGGGCGATGCTTGGAGTCAGCGGTTCGACGGCAAGGCCGAGCGTCTTTTCGCTGGGGGATGCGCGATCCTTGTCGAAATCGTCGAAACGACGGTCATCGCGGCCAAAACCCTGCCGGGCGAGCTTGTCCTCGCTCGGGCGAAGCACCGGCGTGGCAATCACGGTCATGCGCTGGTTGCCGCGCATGAGTTCGACTGCGACCTTGCGGCCAGGTTCGACGCTCGCAACGAGGTACGACAGGCTTTGGCTTGGAGTCACCTCCTTGCCGTCGACCCGCAGGATGACGTCGCCGGCGCGAATGCCGGCCTGTGCCGCGGGCCCGCCGGGCTCCACGCTCTGGACGAACTCGCCGCGGTCTCGCGGAACGCCGAGCGATGACGCGAGGTCTTCGGTCATCGGCTGTATGGTCACGCCCAGATAACCGCGCTCGATGGCCTTCCCGGCCTTGAGCTTCTCGACGATCGGCGCGGCGATCTCCGCGGGGATGGCAAAGCCGATCCCGACATTTCCGCCCGTGGGTGAGAAGATCGCATTATTGATGCCGATGACCCGCCCGCTGCTGTCGAACATTGGGCCGCCCGAATTGCCGCGGTTGATCGAGGCGTCGGTCTGCAGATAGCGGTCATAGGCGCGCCCTGTACCCGTATTGCGGTAGACCGCCGAAACGATACCGGCTGTGACCGTGCCGCCCAGGCCGAAAGGATTGCCGATCGCGAGCACCCAGTCGCCGACCCTGACGCGCGTGGAATCGCCGAAGGTCACGAAGGGCAGCGGTTTGCGGGACGTGATCTTGAGGACCGCCAGGTCCGAGGCGGGATCGCTGCCGACGAGGGTCGCCGGATATTCCTCGCCATTGTGCAAGGTGACCGTGATCGTCTCCACCTTGCCCTGCCCATCAGCGGTGATGACGTGGTTGTTGGTGACGATATAGCCGTCGGCGGAAAGGATGAAGCCTGAGCCGAGCGACTGTGCCTCGCGGGTGCGCGGTCCCGTGGGACCTCCGAAGAAGCGCTCGAAGGGCGTGCCGGCAAAGGGGCTGAAACTCGGCATCTGCACGCGCTGTCGGGTCGAGATGTTGACGACGGCGGGCGCCAGCCGTTCGGTGAGATCGGCAAAGCTTTGCGGCGCGCCCGGGCGCGGCACGACTGGCGATGCGGCGGGCGGCGATTGCGCTGCAGCGGACGATGGCTGGCCGATGACAAGGCCGAAGGCGGCAGCGGTGGTTAATAGGGAGGCAAAGATCCTGTCAGGATTTCGCACGAAATTCTCCTCTTCCTTCCTTTCTCGAGATGGAAACGGGCGGCGCGGCACTGGCTACGCCGGCTTTGGTCGATGTCGGAAGCCGCGGGGTCCGCAAAGGAATGCGATGAGATGTCCTCACGCCAATGGCCGCGCGCTCACGCACGCGGCCAAAGCGTCACCGGACCCGGGCGGCCCGCATCAGGTCGTGTGGGATGGACCCGCCTGAGCCTGCGCCGACCCGCTGGTCGTCTGCATCTGCGGCTTGGCCGCAGCGCTGCAGTCGCCGGTGCTGGTCTTCGTCATCTTTGGCTGCGCGTTCGCCGTGCCGTCCGAGGTCCAGGTCAAGCTTTGCGCGCATCCATTGGGACCGATGGTGGTCGAGCTATAGCTGTAGTGGACCTGCGCGCCCTTCGGCAGGCCGGAGAAGGACACGAAATGCGGTGCCTCGCTCGCCGTGCCGTCGGCGCTTTGGACATGGAGATCCACGACGTGCCGCATCATGGCGTTCATCTGCGCATCCATCAGCGCCGATATCCGGTCTATCTGCGCGAAAGGCTGGAAGGCCGTTTCGACGAAGTCGATCTGGTCTGGCTGGGCTTGGGAAATTTTGACCTGCGGAGGTGTATCGCCGAAATAGGTGATATGGGCGATCTCACCGCCCGGCAGGTTGACGGTCATTTTGTGCTCGTGGGACGCGGCATAGGCCACACCGCCCACCAGCGAGGCGGCAAGACAGCCGCCGAGCAGAAGTTTGTGCGTGGTTCGCATGGGAATCTCCCTTACAATTCAAGCACAGGTCAAATTGCCATTCGAAGGCTGAACGCGCGATGACTGCGGCTCAGCGAGGCTGTCGCGGAACGGCGCTCCGCGTGCAAGCGCATTGTCCCGCCGTACCGCCCCTTATCCCTCGATGCGAAGGAAGGAGGCGGCGTTGTCGTGGAGGATCAGACGCTTTTGCCTCTCTGTGAGAAATGGCGCGCGTCTGATCCGCTCGATCGCGATTCCGATAGCGTCGGGCCATACCATGTTGTCGGACCCAAACATGATCCGCCGTTCGAAACCGGCGTCGATCAGCCGACGCAGATAAGGGTAGAATTGCTGGTCGGGATAGGCCCAGTCGAGAACAGCCACATCGACATAGAGCTGCGGATGGGCGAACATCATCGCGATCATCCCGTCTCCTAAAGGCCAGCCGGCGTGGGCAACATAGACCCGCAGCTTGGGATGACGGATGAGCACGGGTTCTAGGCGGAGCGGATCACCAGCTGAGACGAGATAATGCGGCGTGGCGAAGTAAGCTGTGCCAGGTGGCCCGGGCCCCATGTGGATGCCGATCGGGATGTCGTTGGCCTCCGCGAAAGCGAAATAGGGCTCCATGCGTGGGTCGTCGGGGGCGATGCCGGCATATTGCGTGGTAATCTCGCTCAGCGCCTGCATTTTGCCTTCGGCGTGGAGCCGGCGCAGATCTTCAATCGGCGGGAGAACGCCGCTGCTGCCGAAGCCGATGCCAGAAAGTAGGTGGCCATCCCCATGACGGCGATAGTCATCCACCACCTCCGCTGGGCCGCCGGCAAGGGCCAGCACATTGTACCGTTTCAGCTGGGCGATGCCACGATCGCGCAGAGTATCCGCGTCGGTCGGCGATGACAACACGGTCGGGGCAATCGGGGCGGCCGGTGAACCAGTCGAGATACCCGTCCATCGGTTGCCCGGGATCGCGCGGGGCCCATTCAGGATAGGGAGCGCAGGCCTTGCCCCCGGGAGGTCCCTGATCGTCAGGACGATCGGCGTGGAAATGCATATCGATCACGTCGAACTTCGGCTGAGCGGGAGCTGGTGTTCCGGTAAAGGCGATAGCAACGGTACAGCCAAGCGTCGCTACGTGGTAAAGCGCTCGCCGGCTCATTGCACATCCCGCCCCATTGCGCATGTTCTTGCCCGTTAAAACAGTATCGGCCGGTCCCGGTGAACACGCCTGATTCGCAATATGATCACCTTGATACGGTCGTGTCGTTAGTCAAGCGGCGTTCAAGATCGACGCGAGGCGGTGATCGATTGCACGAAAGTTTGACTTGGAGGATGTTTTGCTCCGGCGAGGATGATAGGCGGCTGTGGGATGCGATGGGGCAGCCGATCAGGGCATGGTGCGCAACCTCGGCAGTTCTGCGCAAGGGTACTTCTTCCTCAAAAATCCATCTTTAGAAACGCCCAAGCGGAGCGCGGGAGCTTCTATATTTCAATGATTCTAAGATTCAGGGGCAAGGTCTCCCGTCGAATCAATGGGTTAGACCCCGTTCATGTGAGCGGTTGGGGGCTTTATCGTGAGGACTCGGGGGCCTTTATGCGAGCGGCTGGGGGCCTTTGCCTGAGTGGCCGGGGGATTATGTGAGGGATCGGGGGAATCGTCCCAGTGGCTTGCAAAACAACACGGGAATGGCTTGAAAGGCCAGCCTTTTTGGTACGACGCCGGCCCTAAACCTCGACCGACCTTCTTTATGTGAGCGATCGGGGGCAATCCCCTGCCCTTCCCGTCCGTTTATATGAGCTTTCGGGGGGCCTCACTATACCGGTCAAATTCCTTATTTCGAACCGAGTTGCTCTATATGAGCGATCGGGGGGCTGTCAAAAAACCCAGTAAAAGCAAGTAGATGCGGTGGCGTATATGTGAGCGCGCGGGGGATGTAGCAATGCGGCCGGAAAAAGCGCTGCACTGGGGAATGTCGGGTCAGGATCTTTATATGAGCGATGGGGGGACATCGCGAGACTCGCGGTGAATCGGCGAGTCGGACAATTTCTTTATATGAGTGGTTGGGGGCCGCCGGTTTGCGCCCCTGTCAGCCTTTATGTGAGCGCTCGGGAGCACTTCTATGTGAGTGAACGGGGGGATGTTCTCTTTATGACAGGGTGATGATATGCAACTCACATGAAGCCCGATTCGGACATCGTTGAGATCGAGGTTTCCCCGGAAGCGGATGGCCTGAGCCGGACGCTGCGGGTCGCTGATGTGATTCGCCGCCGCGATCTCGATTTTGTAAGCAAACCGGGCGAACTCGTCGAATCCGAGTTTGAAACCGGCTCCTTGAGCGCCGCCGGGCGCAAGGCCTTCGCCCTGATGCTGCGCAAGGCTGGGCCTGACGCTGGCGAGGACAGAAACTTCACGATTACCAAGAAGGAGCTGCGCGGATCGCACAAGGGCAATGAGCGCATCCAGCCCGTGATGGATGAGCTTTTGCGCGTGATCGTGCGCATTCGCACGACGACCAAAAAGGGCAAGCCCGCGATCATGTCGCAGTCCCTGCTCTCGAGCTGCGTGGAGGAAATCTCCGAGGACGGCATGAGCGTCGTGGAGTACGAGTTTTCGGAAGCCTTCAAGCGCGTGATGCAGCGCTCGGACTATTATGCGCGGGTCAATCTGGGCGTCATGCTGGCGCTGCAGTCGCGCTATTCGCTGACGCTCTATGACCTGGGCTGCCTGATCATCAACCGGCAGAACCGCGTCGTGAAGATGGAGGTTGAGGAACTGCGCCGGCGTCTGGGCGTGCCGGAGGGTAGCTTCAAGAATTTTGCGGAATTCCGCCGCGATGTCCTGGCAAAATCGAAGCTGGAAATCGACCAGCTCGCGGATTTCACCGTGGAATGGGACGAGATCCGCGGGTCGGGGCGTGGACGGCCTGTCGAGGCTGTGAAGCTCACCTTCAGTCCCAAGGATCCCGTCGATCAGGAGGAAACCGCCAAGGAGCTTGATCGGCCGAAAGTGGGTCGGCGTGCCAGGCGGGACGGAACGGTCGAAACCGTCGCACCGCCGCGCGTCCCCCTGCCCTCGGCGCGCCCCTTCCCTTCGGGATCGCTGAACTTCTGCCCTGACCAACGCATTATCACGATCTTTCGCGATTTTGGCGGAGGCTGGGACAAGGACATGATTGCCGATGCCTACCGGCAGAAAATGGGCGCAAAGCTGGAGACCCTGACGGGCGCCGCTCTCTACAAATCGTGGGAAGGCTTCTGCAAAAGCTGGGTCGCGATGCGCGGGACGCCCTGAAGTCCCCTCCCCCCGTTCCTCACATAAAGAGCCGGGCCCTACTCCCCGCTACCCCCCTGCCCTCCCGCGAGATCGATCAACGCCATGATGCCGTCGGGCAGGCTGAGGTTGCGATCGTCGCACCAGCGAACGAGCCGGTCGCGCTCAGGCGGCGACAGGCGCATGCTGATATGGAGCGAGCGCGCGGGACCACGCTGCGGCTTGCGCTTCGCGATAATGCCCACCTCGCTCGCGACTTGCGGGAAATAGCCGGACGGAAGCGTCGCTGGCGCCGGTTCGCGGACGGGCGCCGGTGCGGCGGCCGGAGCGGGCTTCGGCGTCGCAGCGATCAGGTTCTTGAGACGGTCGGCCGGGTCTTCGCTATGCTCGATGCGCTGCCGGGTGGAGCCGATGATGTCCCCCATCGCGCCGGCAGCAGACTTGGGCTCAGGCATTGATGGCCTCCTTGTTCTGAATTTCGCTGAGTATGTCGGCCAGGATGCCTTGCGCGATGCGCCGCGCCTTCTCGGTCTTGGCCAGGCCGGCGGCCTCCACCTCGGCCAGCGTCATGCGATAGTTGGACATGGCGCGGAACGCGTCGAGCGTATGCATCTGCTCGTTGAACGTCGGCAGAGCATTGCTGATCTGGCTGTCGATCTCCCATTCGGCCTTGGAGCGGGCGACCTGCCCTGTCTGCGTGATCAGGACCCTATAGGGCACGCCGCGACACATCTTGCCCAGCATGTCGCTGGTTTCCACGGTGCGCTCGAGATCGAGGCGCGATGAGCGCGTCGGAATGACGACGAAATCGGAGTCCATCGCCGCGTAGGCTGTCTTGAAGTTGGAAGTGCCCTCGGAATCGACAATGACGAGCTGCGCGGCATCGCGCGCGCGCGCGATAGCGGGTCCAATGTCCGCGTCCCGGAGCTGCGAGGCGTCTTCCACCGTGATGCGCCCCTCCCCTCCCCTGTCGGCATTCATCCGATCCCGATACCAGTTGAGCAAGCTGTTCTGACGGTCGGCGTCGAGCATGAAGACCGAACCGCCGAGCGCCTCGAATTCGGAAGCGAGCGCGAGCGCGAGCGTGGTCTTGCCGGCGCCGCCTTTGCTTTGCGCGATCGTGATGACGGGCATGTGGACTCCTGTAATGCGATAGCGCTGCACACTGCGCGGCACAAACATGGCCCGCCCCGCACCGCGCCGCACACAATGACAGCGCCACAGATAGCGTCACCGCCCGCGCCACGCAAGTCGCGTATACGCGCGACAGCGCGTGCAAGTGCGCGGCGGTATGCGGCAGCGCTGGGCGTAGTGCCAGCGCGATGAACCGCGAGTGCGGGGGCGCATTACAGTGTGAACACGCCAGCGAGCGCGCATGCGCTTCCGCTGGCGACATGTGCCGCGCTGGGGTAAGCGTCATCGCTGCATAAAGTACAGCGGAATGTGGTGCGGACGCGCGTTACAGCGCGCGACACATCGTGCGGCACAAGCTTAAGTGCTGAAATTACGAGGAATTCTATTGTGTGCGGGGCGACGAGGAGCCGAGGTGTTCCGCGCTGAAATGCCTTATCGGGAATTGAGAAGCTGATCGATGGCTGCCATTTCCGCGTCGAACTGATCGAAGATAGCCGCCAGATTTCGAGACGGCGAGGGGAGAGAACTCTCCACGCGGGGGCGCCCAAGAGGCGCTCTGGCAAAGCCAAACTCGACAGCGAGGTCGACGCTCATGAAAATGCGCCATGTCCGCCTTGTCGTGATTTCGGTTAGAAGTCCGGTACCGGCGGCGCGCTCCAGCAACTTGCTTGCGCCGGTC
>JAEMRT010000054.1:7372-33768 GCA_016463225.1 Sphingopyxis sp.
CCGGTCACGGTCAAATCAAGAAGTCGCGCCACAGCCTGTGGCGACAGGACCGGTTGGTGAAGCGTAAGCGCGAGGAGGGAGGGCAGGGCGCCGGGACGATAAGACTCCGCGATTGCCGTTCGGGCTTTGCGATGGAGGCGCTCCAGATGGTCAAGGCGTTCAAGGCCACGCTCGGCGCGCGCGGCAAGGGCCCGTAGGAGCGCGAGCCAGTCGGCTTCGTTCAGTGTCTTCTTCAAGCGGAAGGCTTTGGCGCCGCCGACGAGGCAGGGGAGGGGGCTGGCCGTCAGATCCTGGTCCCGTAAGGCGAACGGCAGACCGAGCCAGGGGTCGGGCCCGCCTCGTACTCGTGCATAGCGCCGGATCTGTTCGAGCGCGCGGACGAGGGGAGGGTGGTCCGCGGCCTCGACCGGCAATTCGACAGCCTTGGGGAGCGCATCGCGCCAGACAAAGGGATCTGATGACCCCAGCATGTCCTGCCAGGGCGCGAACGCCTCATATTCGCCGCGGTTCGTGGCGCGCAGCGAGCGGCCGGGGATCGTGACCCGGCAGCCCCAGGAAAATAGGTCGATCTCATCGAGCTCGTGACCTTCCAACTGAAGAGCACGCGCATAGCCAGCCCAAGCTGCGCGGGTCTGCCACGCCGAGTGCACAAAACTCCCTGAAATTCGGTTGTTTAGTGTCGCTATCACTGCGGTCGCATGTGCAACTTCAGTGACGACCCTTGGCGTATAGCTTGGTCCGAAGCCAGCGATATCCATGGGGCCAAAGTAACAAATACTGAGCTTAAAAGCAATCTGGGTTCACTTTGCTCACACATTTAAGGCAGCCCCTTGCCGAGGCGAGGGGCGACCCCTCGTTAGAGGCGCCGGTAGGCCCCGCCGTCGCTTCCCGAGACGCAGCATTCATCCGCGTAAATCGGCCGGCGGGGCTGTCCAAGCGCCCGAAAGTCGCCCGCATGCCCATGGGACGCGGGAAAGGGCCGCGGGTCGAATCTCGGGGGACGGGGCTGGCCAAAACCGGTGCTGACGTTTATCGAACGGGCGCAACCCCTCGATTGCCCCCGTTTGATGGAATGTGACAGTGGCTTTGATCGGCTATGCCCGCGTATCGACCGAAGATCAGGACACGGCCGGCCAACGCCTTGCGCTGGAGCAGCAGGGTTGCGCCCTCATCTTCGAAGACAAGGCCAGCGGGGGAAGCCGGGACCGCCCAAACCTCAGCAGGGCATTGGCAAGGGTAGGGGAGGGCGACACCCTCATTGTCGTGCGGATCGATCGATTGGCGCGCTCGCTCGTCCATCTGCTGGAGATCGTCGAGCAGCTGCGGGCGAAGGGCGCCTATTTTCGCTCGATCAACGACCCGATCGACACTTCGAGCGCCCAAGGCATGCTGATGACCCAGATGCTGGGAGCCTTTGCCGAATTCGAACGCGCCCTTATCCGAGAACGCACGCGGGCAGGGCTTGCCGCGGCGATGGCGAGGGGCGCCAAGCCCGGCAATCCGAAGATGCGCGCGCGCGATCCGGCGGCAATCGCTGATATCGGCTACGCGCAGAAAGAGCGCTATTTGCACGCTTTGATTGACGATCGCCACCGCTGGCTGCCGACCGTAGAGCGCCTGCGACCACATCTTCCCTGGTCGATAGTCTTGCGGCAGATTCGCGCGATAAAGCCCCCCGTCCGCTCATTTAGTGAGCGCACGCTGGTGAAAGCCTGCAGGGCCCTGGTTAAAGCTGGTTATGCCGACGCGGTTATCCTCCGGTCTGCGTCGCGGCTGCCACCGGATACCCGCGTCGCGCGCCTGGTGGCGGACAGGTTGAAGACCTATCCGGAATCGTCTCTGCGCGACCTTGCGGGCTGGCTCAGCAAAGACTTGCGCGAACCTACGCCACGCGGCGGCATACACTGGTCGGCCGAGGGCGTGCGGCGTGTCCTGGAACGGGCGAGGGGGCTTGGGCTTCTCGTAGATCGCGAGGCGTCTTCGGACCCGTGTCTGATCACCTAATGGAGCGCGATAATGTGCCGCGTCTTGTGGGGCGCGGCACAAGGCGCGGCACTTAGAAGCTGAAGTGGTGCGCCGTGCGCTCTGCGGTGACCGGATTGTTCAGTCGGAGTGGAGTTTCAAGCCCGTTAGGCCAAAAAGGAAGCTCGGGCCTGGCTGTTGCCTGACAGCTTTGGGCGGACCCTATCAAGCAGCCGAGCGGCCTTCAGGCCGCTGCTGGCTTGTGCCGACGAGCAGCTAGGCCAGCAGTCCAACCGGCCCACACTGTGAGCCCACCGACGATCGTCGCCACAGCCAGCACCGACAGCGAAGGCAGTTTTCCAAGCTCGACAAATACCGTCTGTCAAACGCTGCTCTCCCCCAGGGTCTCGGCCAGGACGGCCTGGGCGACCATCGCCATGCCGACGATGAAGAACGGCCGCCCGTAACGTGGTGCCGTCGCGTAGAGGCACGCCGCGGCAACAAGCCCCCCAAGCTCTGCAGCACGCACAGTCCACGCGAAGTGAGCGGGGTCGAACGACGTGAAAGGCGGGGCCAGATGCCCGAGCAGCCGTTCGATAATGGGCTCGACGAGGGGCAGGGCTGTCGCGAGCATATAGCGGGCGTGCAGCTGCACTTTGCGCCT
Organism: Sphingopyxis sp.; assembly: GCA_016463225.1. Taxonomy (GTDB): domain Bacteria; phylum Pseudomonadota; class Alphaproteobacteria; order Sphingomonadales; family Sphingomonadaceae; genus Sphingopyxis. Next base: position 9,999 of record JAEMRT010000054.1, read on the forward strand.
TTCTTTCAGCGCGAAATAGAAGAGGACCATCAGAAGGATGGGTGTCGCGGCATCCAATATACCCAGGCGTCCGCCGTTGATCTAGTAGAAAGGGTCTGACGGCGTGTTGCGCGCCATGCTCAAAAGGACAGCGACGCTCCCCGCGAGAAAAAGCGGAAACAGAAACAAACTCACGATCCCGAAAATCCGGTGCGCGCCGCGTCGCTGATGATGAATGGTTCAGCTCTGGAGCGCCAGCAGCAACATCCAGGCGGTGGCCGTTACTCCATGAAGATGAAGTTCTGTCCGCGCGGTCCGCAAAACAGCGAAGTAGGTCGGCCAGAATGCCACGACTGTGGCGAGCACCATTGCCAGGACGAGATAATGGGCGCGGCGAAGCGGCATCCGATGATCCTGACAGACAGTAATTTCGCGGCGCCCCTTCCGTAGGGACCGCGTGGGTCCTTAGCAATTGCGCAATCCGCCGAGCGGCATTTCGTTGGCTGGAACCGGCAACGACTTCCTCGACGACCGAGCGCCCGGATTGGCTGCGAGCGCTGCCGATCACAGGTCAGGCATTGACGACGAAGTTCTGTAAGAAAGTGTGTCGCCCAATCGAAACCGTGACGGGCCCATTGATAAACTCGATCTGAGGCCTAGCTTTGGGATGCGTACCGGGCCCCTCTGGCGAGAATGTCTCGTGATGTCGGACGTATCGAACTCAGGGGCCGTCTCAATCATACTCCCTGAGCTCGATCCATTGTTTGGAAAGAGGAGTATGTTGTGATCTTGTCTTTGCTTGCCTTGGCAACCGCTTCCGCTGCCCCCTTCGCTGATCAGGTTCATCGGACCAGCGTGGATCATCAAGGAAGATCCCTGGATGTGACCTATCGGGCCGATGCCAAGGTATCTACCCGCCAGATCGGCATGTCCGCGGGAACACGACCCACCACGGAACGCTGCCTCTGGGCCGCCCGGGTGGCCGTCGTTCGCGATGTGGCAGGTACCAAGGGCGCATCTTTGAGTCATCGCCTGGATGCCCATCAAATGATCCGGGGCAGCCATTTTGGCAAATGCTCGGAGAATAGGGCGCAGGTTGCGTCATTAATTGCGCGTCGCAGTGATGAGGTGAAAGCTCATCTTGCGGAAGTTGCGCGAGAGGATGCACCTCAGTTGGCGAACGTTATCAGCTCAGTCAAGCATTTCGCAGCCAACTAGACGCGGACTATAATAGGTAGCAGGGAGCCCGGCGCGTGGGTCGCGTCAGGGCCCATCTGATGAATATCTGAGTTGTACGCCGTCCGCTGAGCAGCACGACAGCGAAGGCGGCACCGCAGTTTGCATTGCGAAGCGAGCGGGTCGACCTTAGCCCTTCTGGTGCTGCTCGACAGCGTCCGCGCCGTTTCCGACAGCCTTCACGGCCGCTTCCAGCGTTTCCTTGCTGACACCAAACTTGCCGGTCCAGTAATCGACCTCATAATCCTCTCCGAGCGCGATACGCGCCCGGTCCTGGGGCCCGCGAGCGTCCTTGTCGTCTGCCATTGCTCATCTCCTTCGTCGGTGGCCTAGGTCCGCAACGCCGGGGGGACGATGCGGTTGCCGCGATCGGTGAGACGCGGGGCGTCGCTCGGCGAGCCGAGTCCGCGGCGCGCTGGAACGAGTCCGCCGCTCACGCACTTTGGTCTCCATGAAGAACAACGGCCCTCCATCATGGCGCGCGTGAGCTCAGCGCCAGGGAAAGCGGCTTCAACCGGCCGCGCGCCGCCTTTCCGCCCTGTGCAACTCGCAACGCTGGTCGACACCGTTCCCACCGGCAACCGCTGGCTGCACGAGATGAAGTATGACGGCTACCGTGTGCTGCTGAGCGTCGGCGGGGGCGAGGCCGTTGCCTATACCCGCTCGAGTTTCCAGGCTTTGCAAAACGCGCTCAAAGGGGCGCCGGCTTCGATCGATTATTTCGCGTTCGACCTGCTGGAGCTCGACGGCGAGGATCTAACCCAGCTGCCGCTCACCGAGCGCAAGGCGAAGCTCGCGAAGATCCTGCCCAAGGGCAAGTCGCGGTTGCGCTATTCGGATCACATTGCCGGCAATGGCGAGAAGTTGCTCAACCAGTTCTGCGCGGCGGGCCTCGAAGGGGTCATCTCGAAGCGGGCCGACGGCCGCTATGTCGGCTCGCGATCGGGCGGCTGGCTGAAGACCAAATGCATCAAGCGGCAGGAGTTCGTCGTGGTCGGCTGGACCCCTTCAGACAAGTCGCGGTTATTCCGATCGCTGATCCTGGGTGTCCACGAGGACGGCGTCCTGCGCTATGCCGGCAAGGTCGGCACCGGCTTCGATACCCAGGAGATTATCGACCTGATGGCGGTGATGGCGCCGCTCGAGCAGGAAGCGCCGGCCGTCAAGGCGCCGCGCGCAGAGGTGCGCGGCGCGCACTGGCTGCGGCCCAAGCTGGTCGCAGAAATCGCGTTTACCGAAATGACAAACGAAGGGACCCTCCGGCATCCGTCCTTTCTGGGCCTACGCGAAGACAAGAAGCCCGAGGCTGTGGTCGTCGAGACCGAGGCGCCGGTTGGGGCGGTGGCGGCCGAGACGTCGTCGATCAAGATCACCAACCGCGACCGTGTCATTTTTCCCGAGGGGAAGCTTACCAAGGGTCAACTGGCCGACTATTATTCGCAGGCCGCCCCGATCATGCTGCCCTGGATCGGGTCTCGGCCGATCAGCCTCGTGCGCTGCCCGCAAGGCCGGGCCAAGAAATGCTTCTTCCAGAAGCATGACGCGGGCAGTTTTGGCGACGCTGTCCGGCATGTCGCCATTCGCGAGAAGGACGGGCATGACGAGCCCTATCTCTATGTCGATACCGCGGACGGCCTGCTCACCTGCGTACAGATGGGCACGATCGAGTTCCATGGCTGGGGCGCCAGGATCGAGGATGTCGAGAAGGCCGACAGGCTGGTCTTCGATCTTGATCCCGACGAGGGTCTGGATTTCGAGAATGTGCGCAGCGCCGCCTTCCAGATCCTGCAGTCGATCGGGCTTGAGACCTTCCCGATGGTGACCGGCGGCAAGGGCGTCCATGTGATCGCGCCACTGGTCCCGCAAGCGGAGTGGCCGGAGGTGAAAGATTTTGCGCATCGGCTGGCCCAGGCGGTTGCCCAGAGCGACCCTGAGCATTTCACGGCCGCCCTGCCGAAAGCGCAGCGCAAGGGCCGCATCTTTGTCGACTATCTTCGCAACCAGCGTGGTGCGACGGCGGTCATGCCCTATGGGGTCCGCGCGCGCGAAAGCGCGCCGGTCGCCGTACCCATCACATGGAAGGAAATGGAGACGATCGACAAGCCCTCGCACTGGACCATTCGGGATGGCACCGAACTGGTGAAGCGGGCCGGCTCCAAGGCGCTCAGCGGTTGGGGCCGCGCCGACCAGACCCTGCCTGACCTGTGAAGATCGCCACCTATAATGTGAACGGCGTCAATGGCCGGCTGCCGGTGCTGCTGCGCTGGCTTGAGGAAGCGCAGCCTGATGTGGTCGTGCTCCAGGAATTGAAGGCGCCGCAGGAGAAGTTTCCGGAAAGTGCGATCCGCGATCTTGGCTTTGATGTCATCTGGCACGGCCAGAAGTCGTGGAACGGCGTTGCGCTGCTCAGCCGCGTCGGCGAAATCCACGAGACGCGGCGGGGGCTTCCGGGCGACCCCGACCCGAGCCAGAGCCGCTATATCGAGGCGGCGGTCAACGGCATCCTGATCGGCGGGCTTTATTTGCCCAACGGCAATCCGCGGCCCGGCCCCAAATTCGACTACAAGCTGCGCTGGTTCGACCGGCTGGTCGAGCACGCGGCTGGGTTGCTGGAGAGCGGACTGCCGGTGATGCTGGCGGGCGACTTCAATGTCATGCCGACCGATCTCGACGTCTACAAGCCGGAGCGCTGGCTCGACGACGCGCTGTTCACACCCGAAGTAAGGGCGGCCTATTTCCGGCTGCTGGATCAGGGCTGGACCGACGCGCTGCGCACGCTGCACCCGGGCGAGGTCATCTACACCTTCTGGGACTATTTCCGGAACGCCTATGGCCGCAATGCGGGCCTGCGCATCGATCACCTGCTGCTCAGCCCCGCGCTTGCCGACCGGCTGCTCGATGCTCAGGTCGATCGCCATGTGCGGGGCTGGGAAAAGACCAGCGACCATGCCCCGGTCTGGATCGAACTGGCCGACAAGCCAAAGCGCAAGCGAGTCCCAAAGGCGAAAATATGATGGAGATCGAAAGCTTCCTGCTCGGCGAGAATGACTGGGTGCCGAACAATGCGCGGTTGCCGGTTGTCATCTATCGCGCCGCGCTGGACGGCGAGGGCGAAGACCTGGCCGGCCGGTTCGAGGCCTTGTTCGAGGACCATGGTTGGCCGCCGGATTGGCGCGACGGCATATTCGACTATCACCACTATCATTCGACCGCGCACGAGGTTTTGGGTGTGTTCGCAGGGAAGGCGAGCCTCGAGCTTGGCGGGCCAGGTGGGCACAAGGTGTCCGTCGCAGCCGGCGATGCGCTCATGCTGCCGACCGGTACCGGCCACCGCGCGATTCATGCGAGCCAGGATTTCGAGGTTGTCGGCGCCTATCCGCGGGGACAGGGCTGGGACATCTGCCGCGAAGCGCCCGACGATGCGGCACGCGCGCGGATGGAGGCGCTTCCCGATCCGAAGTATGACCCCGTTACCGGCGAGACGGGGGCAAGGACTGGCGCCTGATCATGACAGGCGCATAGGAGGATCGAGTCTTGCTCTTGGACAGTGCGAACCAGAGTCCGGCCTGGGTGGGGAACGCGAACCCGTGCTGGACGCTTCAGCGGTTATGAAAACACAAGAGGATGGGCCGGCTGACACCGGCGAGGCAGGAACGATCGTCGATGCGCAGGAAGCCGCGGAAAATGCGGGTCTCGTCTACGTAACCGACGACAGCCCGGGAATCGTCCGCCAGCCCTACCGCGGCAAGTTTCGATATCGCGATGCCCGGGGCAACGTCGTGACGGACGAAAAAACTCTGAAGCGAATTGCTTCGCTCGCCATCCCCCCGGCCTATACCGATGTCTGGATCTGCCCCAAGGCAAACGGGCACATCCAGGCGACCGGCCGTGACGCAAAGGGCCGCAAGCAGTATCGTTACCATCCGCGTTTCCGCGAGGTACGCGACAGCACCAAGTACGAGCACATGCTGGACTTCGCAAAGGCCCTTCCTGGCGTGCGCGAGCGCATCGATGCCGATCTCAAGAAGCGCGGGCTACCGCGTGAGAAGGTCCTGGCCGCCGTCGTGCATCTGCTCGAGACCACGATGATCCGCATCGGCAACGCGGATTATGCCAAGCAGAACAAGAGTTATGGCCTCACGACCCTCCAGGACCGCCATGTCGCGATTGAGGGCGCTGAGCTCCGATTCAATTTCAAGGGCAAGAGCGGCAAGCAGTGGCGGCTGAAGCTGAAGGATCGGCGCATCGCGAAGATCGTCAAGGCCAGCCAGGATCTGCCCGGACAGCATCTGTTCCAATATGTGGGCGAAGACGGCGCGCAGTACGAAGTCACCTCGAACGATATCAACGCTTATCTTCGGGAGATCTCCGGGACGGACATCACCGCCAAGGATTTCCGCACCTGGAATGGCACGGTGCTCGCCGCCCTGGCGCTTTCCGAATATGCAAAAGTCGACAGCCAGGCTGCGGCGAAACGGAATGTCCGGACCGCAATCGAAGCCGTCGCTTCGCGGCTGGGCAATACGCCCACCGTGTGCCGCAAGTGCTACATTCATCCCGAAGTCTTCGAAAGCTACCTGAGTGACGAATTGGTCCTGGAAGCGCGGGACGCCGTCGAGAAGGAGCTTCGGGAAGACTTGTCCCGGCTCCGTCCGGAAGAAGCTGTCGTGCTGGCGTTCCTCCAGCGTCGGCTCGCCGAAAAGGCAAAGGTTCCAGCCCTGTAGCCATATGATGAATGGCGGGGCGATGGCCCGTCTCGATCTTTCCGTGAGCCCTGAAGGTCCCTCGCACAGATGCTCAGCGTCGGTTGCTTCAGCCGTTCACGATCGTGCCGCCATTGGGATGGAGGACTTGGCCCGACATGTAGCTGGAGTCCTCGCAGGCTAGGAACAGGAAGGCCGGAGCGACCTCATTGGGCTGTCCGGGCCGACCCATCGGGGTGTTTTCGCCAAAATGCTCGAGCTTCTCCGGGCTGGCGCCGCCGCAAGGGTTGAACGGGGTCCAGATCGGTCCCGGCGCCACTGCGTTGACGCGAATGCCGTCGCTGACGAGGTTCTCGGACAGCGAGCGGGTGAAGGCGGTGATGGCGCCCTTGGTTGAACTGTAGTCGAGCAGCTCCTTTGAACCCTGGTACATGGTGACCGAGGTGCAGTTGATGATGGCCGCGCCCTCCTTGAGATGCGGCCGCGCCGCCTGTACGAGGAAAAACATCCCGAAGATGTTGGTCTGGGACGTGCGCCGTAGCTGTTCCTCGGTAATGTCGGTGATGTCCTTGTCGGGATGCTGCTCGCCGGCATTGTTGACCAGGATGTCGATTTTGCCGAACGCGCTGAGCGTCTCGGCGACGATCCGCTCCGAAGTTTCCTTTTCTCCGATATCACCCCGAATGGTGATCGCCTGGCGGCCTTCAGCCTCGACGATGCGCTTCGTCTCGGCGGCGTCGTCATCTTCGCACAGATAAGCGATCGCGATGTCGGCGCCTTCCCGGGCATAGAGAGCCGCCACCGCCCGGCCGATCCCGCTGTCAGCACCGGTTATGATCGCGACCTTGCCCGCGAGGCGATCGGAACCCTTGTAGCGCGGTTGCCACTCTGGCCGCGGATCGAGACCGCTCTCGTGACCCGGAAGCGCATCTTCGTGAATCATCCCCTGGGTATCGCTCATGGACATCTCCTTCTCACAAGAGAACTCGCCCACCGCGGATCGGTTCTTCGCCTTGGCGACGGAGCGAAACATTAGGAGCCCAGGCGCCGGTACAGGATGGAGGAAGCCACCGGGACGACGACGCGGCGATGAGCCGTCATCGCGAGAAGTCATCCTGGGCAACGCCATTCATGGTCGCGCGTTCTCGTCCCGTGCCTCCAAACAGTCGAGGAGCCCATCTTGCCCGGACGCGCGTCGGGAAGGCAGATCAGCAGGAGATTATCGCATGACCGACATCGTCTTCGTCCACGGCATGTTCCAGAACCCCAAAAACTGGGAAAACTGGATCCGTATGTTCAGCGACAAGGGGTACAACTGCCACGCCCCGGCCTGGCCGCTGCATGAAGGTGATCCGCGCTCGCTGCGCGATAATCCGCCGCCGGGTCTGGGCGAACTTCGCCTCAAGGATGTCATCGCATCTATCGAGGCTACGGTGCGTGGCCTCGACCGCCCGGTGATGATCGGCCATTCGGTGGGCGGTCTCATTACCCAGATCCTGTTGAGCCGGGGAGCGCTGTCGGCCGGGGTGGCGATCGATTCCGTCGCGCCCAATGCCATGGTCGACTTCGACTGGGGCTTTTTCAAGAACAGCGCGATCATCGCCAACCCGCTGAAGGGTGACGAACCGATCTACATGGATGCCAAGACCTTCCACGGCGCATTCGCCAACAGTTTGAGCGAAGGGGAGGCAGAGCGCGCGTTCGAAGCGACGGCGACGCATGACAGCCGCAATATCCTGCGCGACTGTATGGGCGAGGATGGCCGGATCGATCTCGACGCACCGCACGCGCCCTTGCTGCTGATCGGCGGTGAGGAGGACGAGATCATCCCGGCGCATCTGACCGAGAAGAACCACAGGGCCTATAAGGATGAGGGGAGCGTTGCGGAGGTCGTGTCCTTTCCTGGCCGGAGCCACTTCATCTGCAACGAGCCCGGCTGGGAAGAGGTCGCGCAGACGGCGCTCCAGTTCATCGAGCGCAACGGCGTCCGTGCCGGATCTGGCGCCCGCAGCATTGAACCGATGAGCCCGTCCTGATTTGACGGGGGAGGGGCTGTCTCGTTGAGAACGGCCCCTTCCATTGTCCGACGGTTGCGGAGGGCCGGGCGAGCCCTTCCGCCGATTATCAAGGACGCCCCTTGGTGCCTCTCAGGATAGCCGCGCGATCGTGACCATCCGGACGAGGTCGGACAAGGTCTTTGCCTGCATTTTCATCATGACATTGGCGCGGTAGACCTCGACCGTCCTCGCGCTGATCTCCAGGTCATAGGCGATCGCCTTGTTCGCCTGGCCCGCGACGAGGCCGTCCATGACCTCGCGCTCGCGCGGGCTGAGCGTGGCGATGCGGTCGAGGATGGCCTGCCTTTCCGCGGCGGAGGCGGCATCTCCCGCGGTGCGAGCCAGCGCGTTGCGGATCGCGCTCAGCATGACCTCGTCATCGAACGGCTTTTCGATGAAGTCCGCCACGCCGGCTTTCATGGCCTGGATCGCCAGCGGGACGTCGGCGTGGCCGGTCACGACGATGACAGGGACTCCTGCGCCTCCGTGCTGCAGCTTTTCGGCCAGCTCGATGCCGGTCATCCCTGGCATGCGCACGTCGGTCACGAGGCAGGCGCCGGCGAGGGGCGGCGATGATTTGAGGAACGCGTCGGCCGAAGCATAGGAGCGCACCCGTATCCCGGCCACATCGAGGAGAAATTCCAGTGAATGCCGAACGCTATCGTCGTCATCGATCACATAAACGATCGGGTCATTCGCCATCGCCTTGCCCTTCCTTGTCCGCCCTGGGCAGTGTGAAGCCGAACACGGCCCCGCCCCCTTCACGAGGTTCCGCCCAGATGCGCCCACCATGGGCCTCGACGATCGTGCGAGAAATCGAAAGGCCTACACCCATGCCGGTGCGTTTCGTCGTGATGAACGGCTGAAACAGCCGGTCGGCCACATCGGCCGCGATGCCCGGGCCGGTATCGGCGACCGTCACCCGCGCCATGTCGGCGTCGGCCAGCGCGATGGCGATGGTCAACGCGCGGGGCCCTGGCCCAGTCCCGGCCATGGCGTCGATGGCATTGCGAACGAGGTTGAGCACCACCTGCTGGATTTGCACCTTGTCCGCGAGCACGAGGTCGATCTCAGGGCTGAAGTCATGCTGGACGCGTATGCCATGCTCCTTGGCGCCGACGAGCGCCAGCGCGCTCGCCTCCTCGACAAGCTTCGGCAGGCTTTCGACCGCTCGTTCGGTTTCGCCGCGCGCGACGAAATCGCGCAGCCGGCGGATGATTTCCCCGGCGCGCAGCGCCTCGGCGGCGGCGCGGCCGACCGCATCGATGACCCGGTCGTTGCGATCCTCCTCGCGTTCGAGCAGCATCTTGCTGCCCTTGAGATAGTTGGCGATGGCGGAGAGGGGCTGGTTCAGTTCATGGGCAAGGGCCGAGGCCATTTCTCCCAAGGCGGTCAGCCGCGAGACGTGAACGAGTTCGCTCTGCAATTCCTGAAGTCTCGCCTCGGCATGTTGGCGTTCGGTGAGATCACGGATGAAGCCGGTGAAGAAGCGGTGTCCGTTGGCCTGGACTTCGCCGACGGCGAGTTCGAGCGGAAAGGTCGACCCATCGCGGCGTTCGCCCACGACGACACGGCCCTTGCCGATGATGCGGCGCTCTCCGGTCTGGTAATAGCGATCGAGATAGCCATCATGGGCTGCGCGGTAGGGCTCGGGCATCAGCAGCCGCACGTTGCGGCCCGTGAGCTCCTGTGCCTTCCAGCCAAACATCCGTTCCGCCGCAGGGCTGAAGTCTCGAATGAGCCCCGCAGCATCGATCACCACCATGGCGTCGGGGACGGTGTCGAGGATCGAGCGCAGATGCGCCTCTCGGCTGGCGAGGCCGGCAGCGGCCTCGTCCGAAGCAAGTCGGGCGCGCTGAAACCACTCGCCCCCCAGCGCGATGGCGAGCCCGATCGCCACGAAGGCCACTGCGGCAATCACGCTGCCTTCCTCGATCGGGCCTGTCAGGTGGTCGCACCACAAGCCGGCGGCTGCGCCGGCCAGCGAAGCCATCGCGCCGACGCGGAAGCCTGACAGGGCGCTGGCGGCGACCACGCCCGGGACGAAGAAGATGAAGGTCGCGCGCGCGCCGAGCTGATCGGCAAACAGGAGCCGCACCGCGAGGCCGCCGGCGATCGCGAGCAGCGCGACGCCCAGGGCAGCGGGCAGGGCGAGCCGCGGCAGGAGCCGGCTTGCACCATCGCCGCGAGCCACCTCCGGTAAGTCCCTTAGGGGCGCTGCGGTAGGGACATCATCCAAATTTTCGTCCTTCCTTTCCCCGTCTACCTACGGCCCATCAGCGGCGCCCCGTCAATCGCGTCGCCATCGGAGACACGACAATGACTGCACCGTTCATCGATCTGGGCGTTCACCACAAGGCCAGCGGACTTTCCGACAAGGTCGCGCTCGGCTTCACCAAGGTCCTGCGCTGGTGCGCGGACACCTTTTTTGCCCAGCGCTACGGTCACCGGGCCGTCGTGCTCGAGACCGTCGCCGCGGTGCCCGGCATGGTCGGTGCGACGATCAACCACCTCGCCTGCCTGCGCCGCATGTGCGACGACAAGGGCTGGATCAAGACGCTCATGGACGAGGCCGAGAATGAGCGCATGCACCTCATGACCTTCATCGAGATTTCCAAGCCGACCTGGTTCGAGCGGGCCGTGATCATCGGCGTGCAATGGGTGTTCTATGTGTTCTTCTTTGCTCTCTATCTCTTGAGCGCCAAGACGGCCCACCGCGTCGTCGGCTATTTCGAGGAAGAGGCGGTGATCAGCTACACGCACTATCTCGCGGAAATCGACGAGGGCCGCAGCGCCAATGTGCCGGCGCCCGAGATTGCCAAGCGGTACTGGGGGCTGCCCGAGGAGGCTACCTTGCGCGACGTGGTGCTGGTCGTCCGCGCCGACGAGGCGCACCACCGCGACGTCAACCACGGCTTCGCCAATGAACTGGGCGGGTTGCCGGTTGGAGCCGTCGCGCAGTGCCCGCCCCACGCCGAGCTCGTCCCCAACTGGAAGAAGGCCGCCTGAGCCTCGGCCTGACTGCGGAAGGACATGACATGGTCTTGGATCGCCCGGTCCTGCTGTTCGAAAGCGATCAGCCCGTCCTGTCCTCCCTGCAGTTCGCCCTGAGCCTCGAGGGGTTCCTGCCCGCGGATGGCAATGTGCTGGATGCGGACCCCGCGACGGCCGAATGCCTCGTCATCGACCAGCGATATCGCGCCGATGGGATCGGCTTTCTGCAGGATCTGCGGGACAAGGGCGTTGTCGTACCGGCAATCCTGCTGGCGACCAATCCCTCGCGGGAACTCCGGCGACGGATGAAGCCGCTCGGAGCAGTCCTGATCGAAAAGCCGCTGCTCGGCAACGAGCTCACTGATGCCCTCCTGACCATCATCGCTTCCTCCAAGGCCGCCTAACATGCCTGCTTGCTCTATCGACGAAACCGCCATCGACCTGCTCGTGCCTGCCTTCTATGCCCGCGTCCGGGCGGATGGGTTGCTCGGGCCGATCTTCGAGAGTGCCATCGACGACTGGCCCCATCATCTGGCGAAGCTGAAGGATTTCTGGTCGTCGGTGATGCTGGCAAGCGGGCGCTACAAAGGCCAGCCGATGCCCGCCCATATCCGTCACGAAAGGGCGTTGAGTAATGAGGCCTTTGCCCGCTGGCTCGCGATCTGGCGAGAGACCACGGACGAACTTCTCGCGCCGGCCGTCGCCAGGGCGTTCCAGGAAAAGGCGGACCGTATCGCCCAAAGCCTTCAGCTAGGGATGCAGTTTTATCGCGAACGGAGCGCCGCATGACTGTCGCGATCCCAGCGAACGCCAAGTCCTACAAGCGCACCGCGACCTTTACCGAAACCACTATCCCGGCAGGCCTGCTGGGCGACCATTCGACCAAGGAGGGCACCTGGGGCCTCATCCGGGTAGAAAACGGCGCGCTTCGCTATGTGGTGACGGACGAGCGTCGGCCGCCTTCGGAGCGGATCCTCACCGCGGCCGGCGAGCCGGGCGTGGTCGAACCGACCATCCTGCACCATGTGGCGCCGGTGGGGCCGGTCCGCTTCCACGTCGAATTTCTAAGGATGGATTGATCGCCTGACCGGCACGTCCCCTCGTTCCCAACCTCGGTAGTTTATCAAGGAGTTCCCTGATGCGTACAGCCTCACCCGCCGCCATGGAGATCGTCAAGGCCACGGCCCCCGCTCTTGAGAAGCACGGCGTTGAGATCACCACGGCCATGTATGCCCGGCTGCTGCAGGATCCCGAGATCGCCGCCATGTTCGATCGGGCGGCGCAGGAAAGCGGGGAGCAGCCGCGCCGGCTCGCCGGCGCGATCCTGGCCTACGCAAGGAATATCGATAAGCTCCAGAACCTTGGGAGCGCCGTGCAGCGCATGGTCGCCCGGCACGTCGAGACCGGCGTCAGGCCCGAGCACTATCCCCATGTCGCGGCCGCTCTACTTCCGGCGATCCGTGAAGTTCTGGGCGCCGAAGTCGCCACGGACGACGTGCTGGCTGCCTGGGGCGAAGCCTACTGGATGCTTGCCGACATTCTCATCGCTGCCGAAACGCAGGCTTATGAAGAGGCCAGCGCCGCCTGATCGATAGCTTTGACACGGCCTATCCCGAGGTGACCGGCAGGAGAGCCTTACCACGTTGCGATATCGCGGGCCCTGGCCGCCGCTGTCGGACTCCTGCTGGTGATCCGGATCATACCAGCCAATAGGGCAAGCATCTCCCTATGGGGCCACCAGCGACCTTAAGGCCCGCTCGTGTCAGGTTCCGGAAGCGCCTTGCGTTTTCGTGAGGTCGACTGCGGGCAGGGCGTTCAATTGTTCCTTTGTCATCGTCGTCGAAAGGTCGGTGTCATTGCCCTTGCGAACGACCTGCAATTCGGCCACGGGAACGTGGACGAACTTGTCAGGATGGCTGTCCTCGATCTCGATCAGAAGCTGTGACACCGAGCCGTCCGGGCCGCGCACGAGCGACTTCACGTCTCCGAGTTCCACGCCGTTGCCGCCGACCAGGTCCGCTTCCAGCAATTGGACCTCGGTGAGACCGAGCGCGGCCGGAGTCGGGCCGGCGGCGGCCGCCGCCGCTTCGGCGTCGCGTTCGACCTTGTCCTCGGCGATATCACTGGGGGAATCGGCCCTGTTGCAACCTGTGATAAGGACAGCCGAGCAGGCCAGAGCGAACAAGGCGCGATTCATTAGTCTTCTCCGGAATTCAAACTGCCATCGCCATAGAAGGCGCTTGGGGCCTTACGGTTCCCTGATCCGCGGGCCGGCAACGCACCCATTCAGGCGGACGTAGGTGGATGTAAAAGGCGAAATGTTCTAGCTTCAGCAGCTTGGGGGGCGAACCGAAAGGAGCGTCGTTTGACCGAGCCTGTTGCAGCCACGATCAGGAAGATCCTCGTGGCGACGGATCTTACCCCGCGATGCGATCGCGCCCTCGACCGCGCCGTCCAGTTGGCGAGGGAGAGCCAGGGCGAACTGGTGGCGGTTCATGTCGTGGACGCGGCCGACCAGTCCGGCTCGATGTTCGATCGGCGAGAGCGGTCCTGGCGGCGCGTGCCTGACCCCGCCGAACGGATGCGCTGGCGGTTGCAGCGCGACCTTGCCGAGGCGTTCGAAGGGATCAGGGTCATCGCGGCCCAGGGCGATCCGGCTGAACAGTTGGTTGCCCATGCACGCAGCGAAGCCTGCGATCTCATTGTGACAGGGGCGGCGAGCGCGGAATCGATGGGCCGGATCCTGTTCGGTAGCACCGTCAACCGCGTGGCTCGCGAGGTCGAGCAGCCGATCCTGGTCGTTCACGACCGCGCCTTCCGGCCTTATCGCGAGATCGTCGTGGCGACGGACTTTTCCGATGCGTCGATTGCGGGACTGCAGACTGCCTGGGACCTGTTTCCCCAAGCGGCATTTACGCTATTTCATGCCTATGACGTCCCCAGTGCCGCGCTCGCCGACGCGCGGCAGGACGGGCGCGCGCTTCTGACGATGCAAGAGGACATGATGGCGAAGGTTCGCGCCGATGACGGCCTCGACGCCCGTCTGCGCGGCAAGGTTTCGGTGGTGGCCGATTACGGCGCGCCCGAGGCCCTTCTCCCCGACTATGTAGAGGACCAGCGCGTCGATCTCACGGTCGTCGGCAGCTACGGACATGGCGCCCTGTTCGACGCGCTGATCGGCAGCACGGCCAAGCGTCTGGTCGAAGCGCTCGAGGGCGACCTTCTGATCGTGCGCCATTCTGCGGACGCGTGAGAAAAGGGCCGAGTCCATATCCGGCGGGGAGCCAGTCGCGCGCCGCCGTGTTTCACAGGAGGAAAGACCGTTCAGGCCGCTGCAGGGGATATGAGGGGGTGCAATCGGTTTTGATATCAACCAAGCGCGCCTGGCGCCCGGGACAGGTCATGATCCGACATCGGCGGCACCAGGGTCGCGCCTTGCGGGAAGGGGAGGGGTTGGTCTCGTGATCAAGCCGCACCTTCTCTACCTGGTGCTCGCCTTGCCGTTTCTCGCGAGCCTGGCCGCAGCCTTTCTACCCTCGGTGACCCGCAATCTGGCTTCGAGCTTGGCAGGGGTCGTCACCCTGCTGGCGATCGGGGCGCTCCTCAGCTTCTATCCGGCCGTATCGCAAGGGGACGTGGTGCGCATCGACCAGCCCTGGCTGCCGTCCCTCGGGCTCGATCTGGTCCTGCGTCTGGACGGCTTTACCTGGCTGTTCGCGCTGCTGGTTCTCGCGATCGGAGGCTTGGTCGTTCTCTATGCGCGCTATTACATGTCGCCGGACGATCCGGTGCCGCGCTTCTTCAGCTTTCTGATGGCCTTCATGGGCTCAATGCTGGGCATCGTGTTGTCGGGCAATCTCATCCAGACCATATTCTTCTGGGAGCTCACCAGCCTCTTTTCCTTTCTCCTCATCGGCTATTGGCATCACAACCAGAGCGCGCGCGACGGTGCGCGCATGGCGCTTATAGTGACGGCCACGGGCGGCGTCTGCCTGCTCCTGGGCTTTCTGCTTATCGGGCACATCGCCGGCAGCTATGATCTTGACGTCGTCCTCTCCTCGGGCGGATTAATCCGCGCCCATCCCTTTTATCTTCCCGCGCTCGTGCTGGTGCTGATCGGCGCCTTTACCAAAAGCGCGCAGGTCCCGTTCCACTTCTGGCTGCCACATGCGATGGCGGCGCCTACCCCGGTCTCGGCCTATCTCCATTCCGCGACGATGGTGAAGGCCGGCATCTTCATACTCATCCTGCTCTGGCCGGTGCTGGCCGGCACGCAGGCCTGGTATCTGATCGTCGCGACCACAGGCCTTGCCACATTGCTGGTCGGGGCCTGGGCCGCGATCTTCCAGCATGATCTCAAGGGCCTGCTCGCCTATTCGACCATCAGCCATCTCGGGCTCATCACGCTGCTTCTGGGGCTCGGCAGTCCGCTCGCGGCTGTGGCGGCGATCTTCCACATCGTGAACCACGCGACCTTTAAGGCGTCGCTGTTCATGGCGGCAGGGATCATCGACCATGAAACGGGCACACGCGATCTGCGGCGGCTGAGCGGCCTCTTTCGCTGCATGCCGGTCACCGCGACGCTGGCAATGGTGGCGGCGGCGGCGATGGCCGGCGTGCCGCTGCTCAACGGCTTCCTGTCTAAGGAGATGTTCCTGGCCGAGGCGCTCGGGGCGCATAGCGGCACCGTGCTCGACAAGGCGCTGCCCGTGCTGGCGACGCTCGCCAGCATGTTCAGCGTGCTTTATTCGGTGCGCTTCATCCACCAGACCTTTTTTGGCCCGCCGCCCAGCGACCTGCCGCACCAGCCTGGCGAGGCGCCCCACTGGATGCGGCTGCCGATCGAGGTGCTTGTGCTGCTCTGCTTGGTCGTGGGCGTCGCGCCTGCCGCGACGATTGGCCCGCTGCTCGGTGACGCTGCTCGCGCCGTGCTGGGCGCGCGCACGCCGGCTTATGACCTTGCGGTCTGGCATGGCTTCACCTTACCGCTGCTTATGAGCGGGATCGCACTGGTCGGCGGCCTCCTGCTCTACCGGATCTTCGGACGGCGGCTCAACAGCGTCGAAGCGTCGCCGGTCATCGGCCATCTGAAAGGACACCGCCTGTTCGAGCGGACGCTGACCGGTCTCATTCAGGGCGCGCGGTCCGCCTATGGGGTGATCAGCTCGGGCCGGTTGCAGGTGCAACTGCGCCTCCTCATCGTGACCGCGCTCTGTGCCGGCGCCTTGCCGGTCTTCCTCCTGGGCTATAGCGCCGGGACCGCGCCGCGCACGCTTCTGGATCCCATATTCGCTCTGCTCTGGCTGATCGGCGGAGCCGCTGCGATCGGCGCGGCCAACCGCGCGAAGTTCCATCGGCTGGCCGCCCTCGTGATGGTCGGCGTCGCCGGGCTCATGACCTGCGTCAGCTTCATCTGGCTGTCGGCGCCGGACCTGGGACTCACGCAGCTACTGGTCGAGACCGTGACCCTGGTCCTTCTCCTGCTTGGGCTGCGTTGGCTTCCGCTGCGCCGTCCGGACGTCTGGCCGGGCGCGCAGACACCGCTCGCCGTTCGTCTGCGCCGCGGCGGCGACCTGCTGTTGGCAGGCATAGGGGGCGTCGGCATGGCGGCGCTATCCTATGCGATGATGACGCGCGCGCCGCCCGAAGGCGTCGGACGCTGTTTCCTGGAGCAGGCCTATCCCGGCGGCGGCGGCAAGAATGTGGTCAACGTCATCCTTGTCGATTTCCGCAGTTTCGACACCCTGGGCGAGATCACGGTGCTGTCGATCGTCGCTGTGACCATTTTCTCGCTGCTGCGCCGCTTCCGACCCGCTGCGGAAAGCGTCGAAGCGCCCGACCAGCAGAAGGTCCAGAATGCCTTCGACGACGCGGGCGCGGAGCGGGAGCGAGGCGACACGGCGCGCCACTATCTCATGGTCCCTCGGGTCCTCATGGAATGGCTGTTTCCGATAATCGTCACGTTCGCGCTCTATCTCCTGATGCGCGGCCACGACTGGCCGGGCGGCGGCTTCGCGGCGGGGGTGACCGCTTCCATCGCACTCATCATCCTTTATATGGCGGGCGGCACGCGCTGGGTGGAAGCGCGGCTCAATGTGCAGCCGCTGGTCTGGATCAGCGCGGGCCTGGTCTGTGCGGTAGCGACCGGCGCCGGAGCGCTCCTGTCCGGCGCGCCATTCCTCACCACCCATTTTCAGTATTTCGAGGTGCCGCTGACAGGCGCGGTGCCGGTGGCGAGCGCGCTGCTGTTCGACATTGGCGTGTTCATGGTGGTGGTGGGGACGACAGCGCTGATCCTGATCGCGCTTGCCCATCAATCGATCCGCGCGCCTCGGTCGCGTCCAGCGGCCGGGTCTTCGCCGGGCGATCCTGTCGAGGGTGAGAGTTGATGGAGGCGGTGCTGGCCCTTGCGATCGGCATCCTCGTCGCCAGCGGCCTGTGGCTGCTGTTTCGTCCGCGCACGTTCCAGGTGGTGCTCGGGCTGTCGCTCCTCTCCTATGCGGTCAATCTCTTCATCCTGGCCGCAGGCCGGCTGCGAACCGACGCACCGCCGATCCTGGACGGCAAGGCCGTCGATCCGGCGCTTTATGTCGATCCCGTGCCCCAGGCCCTGGTGCTGACGGCTATCGTCATTTCGTTCGCCACGACGGCGCTGCTCCTGGTGGTGTTGCTTGCCGCGCGCGGCCTGACCGGAACCGACCATGTCGATGGCGAGGATGAAGAGCCATGAGCGCGGCCCCCCTCTGGCTCCAGCATCTGCCCGTCCTGCTCGTCGTCCTGCCGATCGTGGCCAGTGCGCTGCTGCTGGCGGTGGCCGAGCGGCGACGCAGGCTCAAGCGGGCGATCAGCCTCGTGACGGCTGTCACCATGGTCGCCGTCGCGGGGCTGCTGGTGCTGAGCTGCGATGGACAACTGGGGGGCGGCACCGGGGGGCCGCAGGTCTACCGTCTTGCCGACTGGCCGGCGCCCTTTGGCATCGTTCTGGTGGCGGACCGCCTTTCGGCCCTGATGGTCCTCCTGACCGATCTCTTGGGAGTGACGGCGCTGGTCTATGCGCTGGCGCGGTGGGACCGCTCGGGTCCGCGTTTCCATGCGCTGTTTCTGCTGCTGCTGGCTGGGATCAACGGCGCCTTCCTGACCGGCGACATCTTCAATCTCTTCGTATTCTTCGAGGTGCTGCTGGCCGCGTCCTATGGCTTGATCTTGCATGGCTCGGGGGAGGAGCGCACGCGGGCGAGCCTTCACTATATCACGATCAATATCGCGACATCGCTGCTGTTCCTGGTCGGGGTCGCGATGATCTACTCAGTGACAGGATCGCTCAACATGGCCGACATCGCGGTGAAGACCCCGCAGGTCGCGCGCGGGGATCTCATGCTGCTCGAGGCGGGCGCCGCGGTGCTGGGCGTCGCCTTTCTCGTCAAGTCGGGCATCTGGCCGCTCAACTTCTGGCTGCCGCGCACCTATGCAGCGGCGGCGCCGCCTGTCGCTGCGGTTTTCGCGATCATGACCAAGGTCGGGGTCTACATCATCCTGCGGCTCAGCTCTTTACTATTCGGCGAAGGGTCGGGCGCGGCGGTGGGCTTTGCCGATCATGCGCTGGTTCTCCTGGGCTTCGCGACGATGCTGTTCGGAACTTTGGGCATTCTGGCGACCCGCCAGTTGACCCGGGTCGCGGGTCACTATGTGCTGGTGTCTTCAGGTACGCTGATCGCGGCGATCGGGCTGGGCGGTCAGGCGCTGGTGGCGGCGCTGCTCTTCTATCTGGTGAGCTCGACGCTCGCGGTGGGCGCGCTCTACCTGCTCATCGAACCGGTGGAGCGCAATGCCGACGAGGAGGATCTGATCGCGGGGATCGCCGAACCCGTATTCGACGACGAATATGTGGGCGCGGTCAGCGAGGAGGCGGACGAGGTCGGGATCATAATCCCGGGCACGATCGCGGTCCTGGGCGGCGCTTTCATCTTCTGCACGCTCCTTCTCGCCGGTCTGCCGCCTCTTTCCGGCTTCATCGCCAAGTTCGCGATCATTTCCGCCCTGTTCGACCAGGACGCCATTTCCCCTTCCGCGTGGACGCTTGCCGGCCTGATCATCCTTTCGGGTCTCGCGACGCTGGTCGCCATGACCCGCGCCGGCATCGATCTTCTCTGGACGCCGGGGGAGGATGCGCCGGCCCGCCTCAGCGTGATCGAGGTTGTCCCGATCGGGCTGCTGCTGGGGATCTGTCTGTCCCTCATGGTCGCGGCGGGTCCGATTTACCGCTATGTCGAGACGACCGCTGGGGGGCTGGGTGCGCCGCGTGCCTATATCGAGGCGGTGCTCGGGTCTCGCGGGGGCGCGCCGCGATGATCGGGCGCCTCTTCCCCTATCCGCTTCTGGCGGCAGCAGTTGGTCTCCTATGGATCCTTCTGAGCGGCGTCTCTGCGGGGCAATGCCTTCTGGCTGCGGCGGCGGCGCTGCTCGTGCCGCAGGTGATGCGGCCTCTAAGGCCAGCGTCGGCCCAGATCCGGTGGGGGAGGGCGGTGCCGCGCCTCGTCGGCCTGGTGCTGCTCGATATCCTGCGCTCCAATCTCGCGGTCGCGCGCATCGTTCTGTTCGGTTCGCGGCGGCGGTCAGGTTTCATGGAAGTGCCGCTCGAACTGCGTAATCCCTACGCGCTTACCACTCTGGCGGTCATCATCACGGCCACGCCCGGCACCATCTGGCTTCAGCATGACCCCGACCGGCAGACCGTCCTCATTCATGTCCTCGACCTCAAGAACGAGGCGGACTGGATCGCGCTCATCAAGGACCGCTATGAGCGCCTCCTGAAGGAGATTTTCCCGTGAGCCACCTCGTCCTGGGCCTGGCGATCACTGCAGCCCAAATCCTTCTGGGCCTGGCCATGGCCTGCGCGAGCTTCCGGATTCTACGTGGACCGCGCGCGCAGGACCGGGTGCTGGGCCTCGACGCGCTTTATATGGCCGCGATGCTGCTCTTGCTTACATACGGCATCCAGACCGGGCGCACCCTGTTCTTCGAGGCCGCGTTCATTATAGCCTTGCTGGGCTTTGCGGGAACCGTAGCGTTGGCGAAATTTCTGATGCGCGGCGAGGTGATCGAATGATCCAGGCGCCTGACCTTCCGCCTTGGGCAGCCTTGATCGTGGGTATCTGCCTACTGCTAGGCGCGAGTGTCACGCTTATCGGCACGGTCGGGCTCGTGCGGATGAACACCTTTTATGAGCGCCTCCATCCGCCGACGCTTGGCCCGACGTTGGGCACGGCCTTCATCCTCATGGCGTCTATCACCTGTTTTTCCGTGATGCAGTCCAGGCCCGTTGTGCATGAGATCCTCATTGCGGTGTTTGTGACTTTGACGACGCCGCTGACCCTCATGCTGCTGGCCCGCGCCGCCCTCTATCGTGACCGGCTGGCAGGCGACACGTCCGTGCCGAGCGACGATGACAGCGGGCCATCTTCGCGCGCTGCCACGCGGGATGCACAGGGCTCGCCTCCTCCGACCTGAGATCGGCCGGCTATCCGGAGCGAAGCAAGAACGCTTGGCGCCGGATGTCTGGAAGGCTCGTCAACCGGCCGTTCGATGTTGACCGAGGCAGCCGACAGGAGAGCTTTAACCAGGTTGCGGTATCGCGAGTCCATGCCCGCAGCTGTCCGTCTTCTCCGCGTTTCTGTGCCACGGCAGTATCTTTGGCCGCTCTTGTCGCTGCTTGGCGTATGCTTCGGTTTCATCTTCCTGCTCATTTTCTTGAGCACCCGTGCGCAGGATGCCCAGCAGCTCGAGCGGGAGCGCCAGGCGCTCGGGGGCGTGTTCGCCACCGCTTCCGCGATGGTGCAGCACGATCTCCAGGATTACGCCAAATGGGACGATGCCGTGCGGCACATCGGCTCGAGGTTCGATGCGGCCTGGATGGATGACAATGTCGTGGCCTATCTGGGCCGCACCCAGGGATATTCCGACATCTTCGTGCTCGGCGCGGACGATCGGACCCTTTACAGCTTCAAAGACCGGAAGATCGCCGCGAACACCGCTCACCTGCGTCTTGGCGCCGACTTCGTCCGCTCGATCGCCGAAGTGCGGCGCTTGCCGCCTGAGGGCAGCCCGATCGTCAGTGGCTTCACGCGCTCGGGCCAGCAGATCATGGTCTATGCCACGGCCGCCGTGGTGCCTCTGACGGGTAAGATCGCCGCGCCCCCAGGGCCGACCCGCCTTCTGGTGATCGCCCGTCACGTCGACGAGGCGTTCTTGGCGGACCTCACGCGCGAACTCAATGTCCACGATGTGCGGCTGACGCTTGGGAACCGGACAGCCGGAATGGACGCCATCGCCATCAAGGGCCGGTCGGGCGAACGGATCGCCTGGCTGGAATGGCGGTCGCATCATCCGGGTGCATCGCTGAGGCAGCATCTGGTGCCGGCGATCCTGGCGGTGGCCTTCGTCGCCTTTGTGGCAGCCGGCCTAATTCTTCGCCGGGGCGGCCAGTCGATCGAGGCTTTGCGCGCAAGCGAGCTTCTTGCCCGGCATCTGTCGGATCACGATACCTTGACCGAACTGCCCAATCGCCGCGCGCTAGGGGAGCGGCTGGGCGAGCTTGTCGCGGCAAGGCAAGGACTGGCCCTTCTGTTCCTCGATCTCGACGGGTTCAAGGACGCCAATGATGTCTACGGCCATAGTGCCGGCGATCTCCTGCTCAAGGAAGCCGCCGGTCGCCTGAAGGCCGCGGCGGGAGAGGCCTTCATCGCGCGCGCGGGCGGCGACGAGTTTGCCGTTCTATTGGGATCGCCATCGCCTGCCGTGGCGGCCGCGACATGCGAGGCCATTCTCGAAGCGTTCTCGACGCCGTTCAAGGTTGGCGCCTACAGCATCACGATCGGGACCAGCATCGGTTATTTCGAGACCGACACATCCTGCGACGGCGCGGAAGAGCTCATTCGCAAGGCGGACGTCGCCATGTATGCCGCCAAGGATGCGGGCAGGCACTGCGCCCGGGTTTACCACCCCTCGCTCGACGAAAGCCATGAACGGCGCCAGCGGCTCGAGCAGGATCTCAAGCGCGCGGTCGAGGACGAAGAGATTTATGTCCGCTATCAGCCGATCGTGGATGCGCAGTCGGGTGAAGTCGTCGCCGTCGAGGCGCTGGCGCGCTGGTCTCATCCTGTCCATGGCGATGTTCCGCCCGACGTGTTCATTCCGATCGCCGAGATCAGCGGGCTGATCAACGCGATCGGCCGCCAGGTGCTTCTCCATGCCTGCCGGGAAATGCGCGAGACCGGGCTCGATCTGGCCGTCAACCTGTCGCCGGCGCAATTCTGGGATGGCAATCTCTACGACGAGGTTCAGCAGGTCCTGGAACGGACCGGGTTTCCTCCCGAGCGGCTGGAGCTGGAAATCACGGAAAGCTTGCTGCTGCGCCGTCCCCAGGTCGCCGCAGCGGTGATCGACCGGCTGCGCTCACTCGGTATCCGCATGGCGCTCGACGACTTTGGCACGGGGTTCGCGAGCATTGCCTATCTACAGCAACTCACGATCGACCGGCTCAAGATCGACAGGTCGTTCCTTGCTCCGCTGGAATCGCAGCCTGACATGCGAGAGGTGCTGATCTCCATCGTCGGCTTGGCGAAGGCCTATCATCTTGAAGTCTGTGCCGAAGGGATCGAGACACCGGGACAGGCGCAGCTTGCGCGCCTCGCGGGCTGCGGACGCTTGCAGGGCTGGCTGTTCGGGCGTCCGCAAGCCGCGAGCGCCTTCCAGACCGTGGCCTTGCGAGCTTAGGAGCGCGAGGGAAGCGGTCGGCCGGTCAACGACCGCGCCGATCCTGCGGAACGATCATGGCCGAACCACGGGCGAGCAATGGGCCGCCTCGATGCGCCACTGATCGCCCGGCAGCCGGTGCCAGCAGCGCGTATAGGCGAAGGTGCCGCTGAAAGGTTGCGCGTCGTAGGATCCCGACAACTGGACCGTGACGCAGACCATCGCGCTGTCGCCCAGGAGGCGAATGAGGGGTGGCTCGATGGGGTCCAGTTGTTCGATGCGAAGCAGGCCGGACTGGTGAGCGCCGAGATCATCGCCCTTGTCGAGCCGCGCGCCGACCTGGTTGGTAAAAATCAGATCGGGGCTGAGCAGGGCATCGAGGGTCGCAACATCGCTGGCGAGCATCGCCGCGCGAAGCCGGCCTTCGGCATGCTCGATCTGCGCGCGGTCGTCCATAAGCCGGCCTGCCCCAAAGTCGGTTGAAAGGGAGGGCGGTCAACGGCCGCCCAGGATCGATCCCAATATGCCGCCGAGTCCGCCGGCTGACGCGGCGCTTCCGGCGGACCCGCCGCTACCGGCGAGCGCACCGGCGATGCTGCCGAGAATGGATTCCAGTCCGCCCTGCTGCCCCCCCCCGGAGCGCTTGGCGAGGTGCCCCGCGACGAGCATCGCGAGGATAGGGAGCATCTTCTTGAGGATCGCGGGATCGAGGCCAGTGGCTTGCGATGCTTGCCCGGCGACCTCCCGGCTGACGTCCTTCGAGCCGAACAGGCTCGCCAGCAGTTGATTGCCAAGGCCGGTGTCAGTGGGGTTGGAGCCGACGACATTATCGATGAGCTCCGAGCCGCCCAGCGCCTGGACCTGCGCCGCGAGACCCGCCGGTTCAACCGGGGCCGCTGTCTTGCCGTTAATACCGCCGATGAGCGAGGGAAGAAGAGCCTGCGCCCCGCGTTCGGCATCTTCGCGTGAAATGCCAAGTTGCTGGGTCAAGGCGTCGAGGCTTCCTTCGGGAAGCAGATCGGCAAGGTTCATGTCACGTCTCCAGTTCGC